>NZ_JARAMO010000089.1:0-67631 GCF_028807275.1 Mameliella sp. AT18 | reverse complement strand
GGGGAGTCGACCGCAGGGAGACGGGGGCACGCAGCCCCCCTCCCCCGCTCTCAAAATCCACACACCGTCAAAATGACAAAACCAAAGTCACAAACGAACACGCGACCGGCCCTCCCGTCAGGGCGCGTGTCCAATCTCAGGCGTCGCGTTCGAAAGACCGCACCGTCTTGCACTTCCAACTCTGGATGGTGAAGGCCGGATGAGTCTCTATCCATTTGGCCAGCACCGGCTGGGCGCCCATCATGCAAGTCATCGGCGTCACATCGGTAAAAAGCAGGCTCTTTTCCTCGCAGGCCTCAACGGCCCCGGGGGTGCCTGACAGGCAGGCAACAAACAGCAGTTCTATCATAATTCACCTCTGTCAATTAAACCTTTAGTCGTAACTCCATGATGCCATGAAACCGGTTAGGACTCGAAAAAATCCTCGCGCCACCGCGAAACTCTGTCGCTGAGAAGTGCACAAATTTCAGGCGATACGGCCGCGACGCCCAGAATCCAGTCAAACTGGAAGGAGTCCCGTCTTGCACATGTTCCCCACGCTCTCGCTGAAACTGCGGCTGGGCCTGGGCGCGGCGCTCCTGGGTGCGGGCACGATCCTGGCGGCGGCGGTGCTCTTTACCGGCATGACGCGGGTGGCCGACCGGCTGGACGCGGCGCTGGCGGCCGAGGCGCGGATGAACCGCTATGCCGCCCTCTCGCGGCAGGTCTCGGGCTTTTTGGTGGTGGCAACCGAGGCGGCGCAAAGCGGCCTGCCCGCCGACACGCGGGCCGACCGGCTGGCCCCGGTTGCCGACCAGCTGCGGCGCACCTTCACCGATCTCGACCGCGACCTGGAACAGGCGGTGATCCGGGCCGAGGCGCTGGGGATCGACCAGCAATCGCGCCACGCGACGCAGTCGCTGGGCCTGGCACGGATGCGCGCGCTGCTCGACAACACGGTGACCGCGCTGGCCAATCCAGAGGCCGACCGCGACCGTCTGCGCGCCCAGACCGACAGTTTCGCCAGCGCCATCGACCCGCTGCTGAGCCAGGCCGTCAGCACAGAGGCGCGGTTCCGAAACGAGACCCTGCAAGGCATCGAGGACCTGCGCCGCAGCCTCTCGCTGACCGCCATCCTGCTGGCCGCGCTGTCGCTGGCCTTGGTCCTGCTCTTCTACTTCGGGTTGATACGGCCACAGTTCGGGCGGCTGGACCGGCTGCGCGCCGCCGCCCGCCAGATCGGGCAAGAGGATTTCGCCGTCGCCCTGCCCGTCACCCGCGGCGACGAGATCGGACAGCTTTACGCCGAGACCAACCGCATGGCCCGCGCGCTGGCGGACCGCCAGGCCGAGATCAGGGCCGACCGCGCCCGCCTGAACGAGATCGTGGCAGAGCGTACCGAGGCCCTGAGCGCCGCCAACCTGCGGCTGGAACAGGTCGACGAGAACCGGCGCCGCTTTTTCGCCGACATCAGCCACGAATTGCGCACGCCGCTGACGGTGATCCTGATGGAGGCGCAGATCGGCCGCCAGACCGGCACCGCGCCCGAGGCCTTTGCCACCATCGAGACCCGCGCCGCGCGGCTGAACCGGCGGATCGACGACCTCTTGCGCGTGGCGCGCTCGGACAGCGGGCAACTGGCGCTCGAGGTGCAGCCCGCCCCCCTGCCCCGCATCGCCGCCGAAGTGGCCGAGGAGGTCGGCGCCGAGATCGAGAACGCCGGGATGCGGCTGGACCTGTCGGACATCCCCGACCTGAGCGTGACCGCCGATCCCAACTGGCTGCGGCAGGTGCTGGCCGGGCTGGTGCGCAATGCCATCCGCCACGCCCGCGCCGGCGGGATGGTGCGGATCGGCCCGGCACGGGACGGCGCGCTGGCGGGGATCGCCGTCACCGATCATGGCCCCGGCATCCCGCCCCGGGACCAGGCCCGCATCTTCGACCGCTTTGCCCAGGGGGGCGCCGCCCATGCCCAGGGGTTCGGCATCGGCCTGGCGCTGGCCCGCTGGGTGATCGAGGAACAGGGCGGGCGGATCACCCTGACCAGCCCCCTGCCGGACGGGGCCGCCGGGACCAAGATCGCGGTTCTCCTTCCCCTTGCGGCAGAGTAGCCTGCGCCCATGACCGCGCGCCTTCTCATCGTCGACGACGACCCGCAGATCACCTCGGCCCTGGCCCGGGGGCTGGCGCTGCACGACTATGCCGCCGAGACAGAGAACCGCGCCGACCGCGCGCTGGACCGTCTGCTGTCGGAACCTTTCAAGGGCGCCATCGTGGACGTGATGCTGGGCGCCGACAGCGGGCTGGACCTGGTGCGCACCGCCCGCGCGCGGGGCGCCACCCTGCCGATCCTCATGCTCTCGGCCCTGTCAGAGGTCGAACACCGCGCCGCGGGGCTGGAGGCGGGGGCCGATGACTATATCGTCAAGCCCTTCTCCTTTGACGAACTGGTGGCCCGGCTGCGGGTGCAGGAACGCCGCGCCGACCGCCAGGCCCCGAAATCCGCCCGGCTGACCCTGCCCGACCGGGTGCTGAGCGGCCCCGCCGGCGAGGTCACCCTGACCGAGCGCGAGGCCGACCTCTTGTGCCTCCTGGCCGAACACGCGGGCACCCCGCTGCATCGCGGCGCCATCTTTGACCACCTCTGGTCGGTCGAGGGGACTAGTGAAAACGTCGTAGACGTCTACATCGGCTATTTGCGCAAGAAATTGAGCGGGCAGGATTTCCCCTTTGAAATCAGGACGATACGAAACAAGGGTTTTTGCCTCACCGGAAACGCCCCGATCGTCGCGCAGCGCTCTTAGAAAATAAGAATCGTCAGTCCGCCGGGGCGGGTGCGACAGTCGAGAGGCTAAAGGCACCCACGTCAAAGGAGGAATGACAATGGCCTGGACGAAACCCGCGATCCGCGAAATCGAATGCGGCATGGAAATCAACATGTACGGCCCCGAGCACGACGACGGCGTCCTGTTCTGAGGCGCGGCGCGCGGAGGGTATCATGAGTTTCCGCGCACATATCCTCGGGGCGGCGGCGGGTGGCGGGCTTCCGCAGTGGAACTGCGGCTGCCGCAACTGCACCCTCGCCCGCGCCGGGGATATTCCCTCTCAGACGCAATCCTCTCTTGCGGTGTCGGCAGACGGCCAGACCTGGGCGATCTTGAACGCCTCCCCGGACATTCGTCACCAACTCTCCTGCACGCCCGCGCTGTTCCCGACGGGGCTGCGTGACTGCCCCCTGCGCGCCGTGCTGGTGACGAATGGTGACATCGACCACGTCGCCGGTCTGCTGACCCTGCGCGAGATGCAGGAATTCACCCTGTTCGCGACCGCGGGCATTCACGACGTCCTGGCGCAGAACCCGGTGTTCGACGCGCTGAATGCCAATGTCGTCACCCGCAGCGCCATCGACCTCGACCGCCCCTTTGACCTGCTGCCCGGCTTGACGGCGACGCTGTTCCCAGTGCCCGGCAAGGTGCCGCTCTATATGGAGGGCGAGACGGTCGAGACCGATGTGATCGGCGACCAGACCGTCGGCGTCGAACTGGTGACGGATGACACCCGCACGCTTTATATCCCCGGCTGCGCCATGCTGAATGACGACCTGCGCGCCCGCCTGCGGGGCGCCGACCTGCTGTTCTTCGACGGCACGCTCTGGCGCGATGACGAGATGATCACCGAGGGGCTGGGCCAGAAGACCGGCCAGCGCATGGGCCACATGTCGATGAGCGGGCCCGAGGGCTCTCTGGCGGCCTTCGACGGGCTGGGGATCACCCGCAAGATCTATGTGCACATGAACAACACCAACCCCGTGCTGCGCCCGGAGTCCGACGAACGCGCCCGGGCCGAGGCCGCCGGATGGACCATCGGACAGGACGGAATGGAGATCACCCCATGACCCAGAGCCGCGACGCCTTCGAAGCCCGCCTGCGCCAGATCGGCGCCGAGCGTTACCACGACCTGCACCCCTTCCATGACCTCCTGCACGGCGGCGGCTGCACCGCCGACCAGGTGCGCGCCTGGGTCATCAACCGCTATTACTACCAACATTCGATCCCGATGAAGGACGCCGCCTTCATGTCCCGGGTCGAGGACCCCGACCTGCGCCGCGCCTGGCGGAGCCGGATCGAGGATCACGACGGCACCGACACCAACGAGGGCGGCATCCGCCGTTGGCTGCGGCTGGCAGAGGCGGTGGGGCTGGACCCCGAGTATGTCGCCTCCTGCGAAGGCGTGTTGCCCGCGACGAAATTCGCCGTCGATGCCTATGTGCGCTTTGTCCGTGACAAGACCCTGCTGGAGGCGGTCGCCGCCTCGCTGACAGAACTTTTCGCCCCCAAGATCCACGCCAACCGCATCGAGGGCCTGCTGAAGAACTACGATTTCGCGGATGACAGCTCGCTATCCTACTTCCGCAACCGGCTGAAAGAGGCGCCCAAGGACGTGGCCTTTGGCCTGGGCTGGGTGCTGGACCACGCCGACACGCAGGAAAAGCAGGACATGGCCGCCAAGGCCCTGATCTTCAAGACGGATGTGCTCTGGTCCCAGCTCGACGCCCTGCATTCGGCCTATGTCGATCCTGCCCGCATCCCGCCCGGCGCCTGGCAACCGGGCGAGGGGCCGGCGCTGAAACGCGCCTCATGATCGGGCCATCCGACATCCCCACCCTGCCCCGCGGCGTGCGCCTGCATTACGACCGGGTGCGCGAGACCTGGGTGCTGCTGGCGCCCGAACGCGCCATCACGCTGGACGCCGTGGGCCATGCCATCCTGTCAGAGGTCGATGGCACCCGCAGCTTTGCCCAGATCACCGCAGGGCTGGCGCAGAAATACAATGCCCCCGCCGAAGTGATCGCCAGGGACAGCGCCGGATTCCTCGGCGCCCTGCGCGACCGGCGGTTCCTGGACGTGACACAATGACCCCACCGCCCCCCATCGCCATGCTGGCAGAGCTGACGCACCGCTGCCCGCTCTCCTGCCCCTATTGTTCCAACCCGCTGGACCTGGCCCGAATCGATTCCGAACTGGACACCGAGACATGGACCCGGGTTTTCCGCGAGGCCGCAGACCTGGGCGTGTTGCAACTGCACCTCTCGGGCGGGGAACCGGCCTCGCGCCGCGACCTGGCAGAGCTGGTGCGCGCGGCACGGGACGCGGGGCTTTATACCAACCTCATCACCTCCGGCATCGGCTTGTCGCAGCGCCGCTTGCAGGAGCTGGACGCCGCCGGACTGGACCACGTCCAACTGTCGCTACAAGGCACGGATGCCGAGATGGCCGATGAAATCGGCGGCTATCGCGGCGGGTTCGACCGCAAGATGCAGGTGGCCCAGTGGATCGGAGAGATCGGCTTTCCGCTGACGCTGAACGCCGTGTTGCACCGGCGCAACCTGCACCAATTGCCCCGCGCGCTGGAGATGGCGCAAGAGATGGGCGCGCGGCGGATCGAGGTCGCCACCGTGCAGTTCCACGGCTGGGCGATGAGGAACCGCGACGCGCTGATGCCCACCCGCGAACAGGCCGCAGAGGCGACACGCATCGTCGGAGAGGCGCGCGCCGCGCTGAAAGGCAAGCTGGTGATCGACTATGTCCCCGCCGATTACCACGGCGACTATCCCAAGCGCTGCATGGGCGGCTGGGGCACCACCGGGCTGAACGTGGCGCCCGACGGGCAGGTCCTGCCCTGCCACGCCGCGCAGACCATCCCGCACCTGTCCTTCGAGAAGGTGCAGGACCGTCCCCTGGGTGAGATCTGGCGCGAGAGCGCCGCCTTCAACGCCTATCGCGGCACCGGTTGGATGCAAGAGCCCTGCACCAGCTGCGAGCGCAAGACCGTGGATTTCGGTGGCTGCCGCTGTCAGGCCATGGCCCTTGCGGGCGATCCCGCCGCGACCGATCCGGTCTGCGTGAAATCCCCCCATCACGGCGCCCTGCAGGCCCGCGCCCAGGGCCACGCGGCACAGGAAGGCGCGGCGCTCACCTACCGCGACGCGCCACCGAAGACGGCCGCGGAACCGGCGGAGTAGCCCCCCTGAAATTGACAAACCTTGCTAAAATATGCCAATCTTCCGCCACCGGAGGGCGATCATGGCAACGATGAACGTATCCCTGCCCGATCCGATGAAGGATTGGGTCGAGTCACAGGCCAGGACGGGCCGCTACAGCAACGCCAGCGACTATGTCCGCGACCTGATCCGCCGCGACCAGGACCGGCAGGCGGCGATTGCCGAGGTTCAGAAACTCGTGGACGAGGGGTTGGCCAGCGGCGCCCCGCGCGAGGTCGACATGGACGCCTTCCTTGCGCGGAAGCGGCGGGATCATGGCCCGGACAAGGGATAGCCACTACCGGCTGACCCCGGCGGCCGAGGCCGACATGACGGATATCTGGACCTACACGGCAGCAACATGGTCCGCCGATCAGGCCGACCTTTACCTGCGTGGCCTCGACGAAAAGTTGGGCACCCTGTGTCAGACCCCGCACATCGCGCGGGAACGCCTTGAAATCGTGCCGCCCGTGCGGCTGCATCCCTACGGATCGCACTTGATCATCTTCCAGGTCGAAGACGACCATCTCGCCGTGCTGCGCATCGTGCACAGTCGCCAGAACTGGCAGGAATTCCTATCGTCCTGACCGGCGCCCTACTCTGCCTCTATCCAAACCTCGCGCACTGACGGGTCGATCCCGCTCACCACCGCCAAAAGCCGGGCCGCATGGTGATTTCCGACGTAATCCGCGATGAACCGGGAGGGCGCCAGCAGGGTCAGGCGGCCACCCCGCCCGTCGGCATCCGCCCCACGCCCGACGGGGCATTCTTTCTCGACTCCGGCTGGTCCGAAGAAGAGTTGTCGCGCAGGCCGATGTCAGTTTCGAGGCGCCCGACTCGACCGTCGCGGGGTTGATAGACCAGGTGCGCAAGCTGCTTTCCGAGGCGCCGGACCTGAAGGTCAAAGCGGTGCATCTGGGAACCAAGCCGACCCCCGGCGGCGTGCTTGAGTTCTCGGCAATCCGCCGAAGGCGCCGTGCCGGATCTGGATCCTTAAGCTCGGCGCACATGGGACAGCGCCATATCTGTAGGAGCGGCACGAAGCCTTTCAGCAAAGGTCTTCAGACCTGGCCGTGATGGCTGGCAATAAGGTCGATCCGGAAAGGGAGGTGCTGCAACAGCCGCCTCCTTCCACAAATGGCACGTTTCCCGCGAAGGGCACCGCTGTCATGCGCGATGGGGGCGAGGCGAACGCTCGGTCGGCGTTGGCCTCATCAGCGAACAAGACCGCGAATTGCCAGCTGCTGGTTTCAGCAACACTGGCCAATCTCTATGTGCCGGTGGCGGTTGGGGTCGACAGGCCAAAAGGCGTGTCATTGGCCAAGGCCACGGCCTCGCCAAACCCATCCACCCGGATCACGCTGGCACAGGACCAAAGATCTCCTCACGTGCACTGCGCATGATGCTGGCGTCCCATTGTCCGCTGGTGGTGAAATTCGGGCGGGTGCCATCGATCATCATGACGACCACGCGACCTTGTCGGAAAGGGGTTTCCGGGAAAATCGATCAGGGTCAAAAAAAACCCGCCAGAGAGGATCTGGCGGGGTACTGTCTGCCCGATAGACACGGGCGGGCCTTACTCGTAGGTCTCGAGTCCGGCCTCCTTGAGCGCCGCGACCCGCGCTTCCGGCCACTTGGACATGTCGTCCAGGCCATCCCAGGTCTTCATCAGGAGATCCTGGCGATGAACCAGCTTCTGGTTGTGGGCTTCGGCCTCATCGGTCCACAGGCCCCTGTCCTTCCAGTAGGCGACGGCGCCGGCGTGGTACGGAATCACCCATTGGAAGTTTTGGCGGTCGGCCCGCCAGCCGCTCATGGCAGGTTCGATATCGACGTAAGCCTGGTATTGATCGTCCACCGCCTTGGTCAGGTTGTAGACCACCGTCTCGTCACGGTCCGGGTAGGTTGCCAGAACCGGGAACGGGAAGCCCGCGCATTCCAGCGGCGTGTCTTTCGAGATATTTGCACCAAGCGTGGCGAGGCGGGGTGAAAACTGCGGCTTTGCGGCCTGCAGGCGGGCCCAGCCTTCCTTGTCCTCGGCGGGCAGCGGCAGCCAGGCCAGACCTCCCGGCGAGGCAGCGGCCTGCTGGCTGTAGCTCGTCGTGGTCAGCGTCGTGATCGCATCGACCTGACCGTTGATCAGCGCCTCCCAGGAAGCGCCGAAACTGGCAACGTCGACCTTTTCGACGTCATCCCAGGTCAGCCCGCCGAAGGCGAGGAAAGCAGCCACGTTGCTCTGCAGCGCAGGCGCACCGACGACAAAGGCGATACGTTTGCCTTTGATGTCCTGGATGCTTTTGATGCCCGCATCGCCGCGCAGGCCGAGCGTGAAGCAGTTGTCCGAGTTCGACCCGATCACGAGGCGCAGCGGCTGCGGCCCGATCGACGGATCGGCGAAGGCTTCTGTTCCTTCGGCCGCGTTGAAGGATTCCGACCCGATAACGCCAAAATCGACGCGGCCCTGCTTTACGGGCAGCAGACGCGCCACGTCCGAGGTCGCGGGCAGCACGCGCAACGAGATGTCGTAGGCGTTGCCAAGCGCGGTCCCAAGCGCCACCGCCTGGTTGTAGGACGAGGCCCCGACGTCATAGGACGTGACGGACAGGTTCCGTGGCAGTTCCACGTCTTTGGTCTGCGACAGGGCCGGAAGGCCCGCAGCCACAAACACGGCGGTCGCAGTTCCCATAAGCATCTGTTTCAACATCTCTTCTCCTCCAAGAGCAGCTTGTGTGATTTGGTCGGAACAGTCTTACGCCAATCCGTTCGTCCGGACTCAGGTTGCCTGCAACTATTTCGTCAGGCGAAATCGCCGCCGCGCGCTCCCAAAGGTCCTGGACCCCGGGCAATGCCCGGATCTCATAGTATTCCTCGGAGTGGAAACGGCCGGTTGGCAATGACAGGGGCGCGGGCCGAATCGGCGGACTGCACAAGCCCGGCCGGATCAATGGGCGTGCCCCCGGGCGAACCCGTTTGCCTGGTCTTCATCCTCTTAGCCGATGATCGACCAGGGCCGTCGTACCTAGGAAGCTGCCTCATGACAGCGTGCCAGCGATTGGGAGCGACGTCATTCCGGTTGCGAAAAAGAATCTCACACTGCGCTGGTCCGGGACAGGCGCGGCGCGGGCGCGCCGGCCCGCTCCTGTGCAAGGTTCTCCAGTTCGGTCACGAGGGCGGCAGGCAGGGAAATGCGGTCCTGCGCCGCGGTTTCGGCCCGCAGCTTGCGATCACCCGGCAGATCCGCCGCCCCGAGACCGGCGACCAACTCGGCCACCCGGTCCGCGTAATCGGCGGACAGACCGAAATGTGACGGATCGAGCGCCAGGAAAAGCCAGGAGCAATCCGCGGGGGTCGCAAGATCGGTGTAGACCGAGCGGACCTCCTGCCCGGCCTTGCCGCCCGCCAGCGCACAAAGGAAATCTATCATCAGCGCAAGGCCGAATCCCTTGGCCCCCGCAGCAGGCAGCAGAAGGCCGCGGATTGCCTCTTTGGGGTCGGTCGTGGGCTGCCCCCGGGGATCGAGGGCCAGCCCATCGGGCAGAGGTTCACCCCGGGCCGCGGCCAGCCTGACCCGTCCCATCGAAGTCGCGCTCATCGCCATGTCCAGCACGATCGGGGCCCGCCCGGAACAGGGCACGGCGATGGCAAGCGGGTTGTTCCCCACCACGGGCCGGTCGCCCCCCGGCACGGGCAACATGGGGCGGGTGTTGCACATGACGATGCCGAGGAGTTCCGCCGCGGCCAACTGGCGGGCATAGCGGCCTGCGACGCCGAAATGGGTGGCCGTGTGCACGGCGGAAACGGCGACACCGAACCGGCGGGTGCGCGCCTGCAGGTCGGTCACGACTTGATCCGCCGCGACATGCCCCAGAACCAGGCCACCGTCATAGACGCTGACCGCCGCACTGCGATGCACGGGCGCGATCCGCGCGCCGCGCGACATCGTTCCGGCCGCGATGCGCCGGAGATAGACCGGGGCCTGCAACAAGCCGTGGGTCGCGACCCCTTGCAACTCTGCCTCGACCAGGGCCTCGGCGACAAGGCGCGCAGCCGCGGCCTCGACCCCGGCCCCCAGAAAAAGCTCCTCGGTGAACCGCCGCAACTCTGCCGCGCTGGTCTCGATCCTGTCGCCCGGCATCGGCCCCTCCCATTCTATTTCGCCGCACGACATCTTGCGCGCCTCGTCCCGGGCCGTAACCACACGCCGAAAGTTGTTTCGCCTGTCGAAATGCGCGCCCAGCAGGTTGGATTGCCCCGACCAAGGCCGGTTACAGACTCTGCGAAGAGGAGACAGTCTTGGCCATCACTTACGACATCCTGCGCTCCGTGGCCCGCGACCTTTACGGCTGGTCCCTCATGAAGGTGCCCGACGACACGATGGCCGCGCTCGCCCGCGCCGAGAAGACGGAAAGCCACCCCGCCTCGCGCGAAACGCTGGCCTTCCTGCAGGCGGCGGCCCGGACGGCAGAGGCGAAGAACCGTCACGCCTGTTCCGACGCGGGTTTTCCCACCTATTTCATCAAGATCGGCACGCGCCTGACCCTAGACGGGGATGTGCGGCGGGCCTTCGTCGACGGCTTCGCCGACCTCGTTGACAGCCTCGACCCGCCGATCCTGCAGTTCATCACGCACCCGCTGACGCTGGAACGTAGCTATGTCGGGCGCGACATGCCCGTGCTGTCCTTCGACGTGGTGGATGGCGCCGACTATATGGACATCACCTGCTCGCCCAAGGCGCTGGGATCGGGTCGATGGGCGGATCTCAAGGTCTTCAGTTATCCCACGATCGACGAGATCGAGGCCTATTTCATGGACTGCGTGCTCACCGCCGGTTCGCAGCATTGTCCGCCGGTGATCATCGGCATGGGGATCGGCGGATCCTTCGATCACGCCGCCAAGATGGCCAAGCGCGCGACGCTGAGACCCGTCGGGTCGGACCATGACGACCCTATGATCCGCGAGATGGAGGCCCGCCTTCTTGCCGCCGTCAACAAGACCGGCTTCGGTCCCATGGGCACGGGCGGGGATACCACGGCGCTGGCGGTGCATGTCGACTACGCCCACGGCCACGGTTTCGTGCCGGTCGCCGTTTGTTTCAACTGCTGGATCAATCGCCGTACGACGGTGCGCGTATCCGCCGATGGCGAGGTGACACGTCTTGAGTGATGCGCCGCTCCGCCTGACCCTGCCGCTGACGCCCGAGCAGGCCCGCAGCCTCGAAGTCGGCCAGATCGTCTGGCTGGACGGCACGGTGCGCACGACGGCCGGGTTCCCGACCCACAAGCGCATGGTCGAGGGGCTGGGCGTTCCGGGGGCCCTGCCCGACGATCTGCGGGGCGGCACCTTATTTCACATGGGCAGTTCCTGCCGCGAAGAGGGTGGCCGCTGGCTGCCGAACTATGTCAATCCGACCACCTCGACCCGGTTCGACGCCTTCATGCCCGATATCATCCGCGGCCTCGGCCTGACGGCGACAGGCGGCAAGGGCGGCATGGGTCAGGGCTGCGTCGATGCGTTGCGCGAAGTCGGCGGGGTCTATTTCTCGATGCCCGGCGGGGCGTCGCCGCTCCTGTCCGAAGGCGCGGTTGAACGCCTGTCGACCCATTGGGACGACCTGATCGAACAGTTCCGGCTGGCACGGTTCCGCCTTGAGGGTTTCGGCCCGGTGACCGTGGCGATCGACGCGCACGGCAACAGCCTCTACGCGACATTGCAGGACACGGCCCGCGCTCGGTTGCCGGGAATTCTGCAGAAACTCGCGGCGGAACGCCAACCGCCGGAATGACACTCACACACGGATAAAGGCAGAGCACATGAAACGGTATTTCGAGGACTTCGAGATCGGCGAAACGTGGCAGAGCACACCTGTCACCATGACCGAGGCGGAGATTATCGACTATGCCAAGGCCTACGACCCGCAGCCGATCCATACCGACCCGGAAGCAGCGGCAAACGGCCGATTCGGGTCGGTGATCGCCAGCGGCTGGCAGGTCGCCGCGCTGTCGATGTGGTTGTTTGTGGAAAGCGGCGGCTACGGGGACACGCCGGTCGTCGGCATGGGGATCGAGTCGCTGCGCTGGCGCCGCCCGGTCCGGCCGGGCGACACGCTCACCGTCACGCGGGAGGTGATCGGTCTGGAGCGCTCAGAGAAGCGGCCCGAGTGGGGCACGATCCGCACTCAGGTTTCCATGGCGAACCAGGATGGCGAGGTGGTGATGACGCTGGTGTCGCTCGGTCAGGTCGCTTGCCGATCCAAGGCCTGAGTTCAGAGGTGTCGGCCCTCATCCACGATGAGGGCGATGCCCGTGCTGCTGGTGAGATGCGTGATCGCCCCCTCAATGGCCAGCGCCACGTCCTCGGGTGAGGTGACCTTGCGCAGGGGCGTCTTGTCGGCCATCGCTTCCAGTTGCGCCCGGCTGCGTCCCGCGACGAAGTCCGTGTCCACCCCGGCGGGGGAGACCGAAAAGACGCGGATCGTCGGGCCCAGCACCTTGGCAAGCCCGGTGGTGAGCGTGTCGAGGCCGCCTTTGGCGGCGCAATAGGCCAGGTTACTGCCCACGCCGGTCTTGGCCGCGATGGACGAGACGTTGACGATCACGGCATCGCCGCTCTTTTCCATCAGAGATCGGAACGCCCGGATCACCGAGAAGGGTCCGCGCAGGTTCACCTGCACAATGCTGTCGAACAGCGCATCATCGAGACCGTCGAGATCGTTCAGCGGCACCGGTTTCGTTCTTCCTCCCGAATTGACGAGCACGTCCAGCCGACCGAACTGCCCGGCCACCAAGTCACGGGCCTCGGCGATGGAATCCGCGTCTTCGATCGAGATCCGGCAGGCCACATGGCCCTCGCCCTGGAGCGCGGCCACGGTCTCTTCGGCGGCGGCCTTGTTGGCGTGATAGCCGACGATCACAAGCATTCCCAACCGGGCCAGACGCAGGGCGGTGGCGCGTCCGATGCCCCGGCTGCCGCCAGTGATCAGCGCGATTTGGCGCGGGCTGTCCGTCATGCTGTCTTCTCTTCGATCCGGCGTTTGAGTTCCTGCTTCAGCACCTTGCCAACCGCGTTGCGGGGCAGCGCAACGATGATCTCGACGGCGGACAGACGCTGCATCTTGCCAAGTTGCGCGTTGGCCCAGTCAAGAATCGCGTCCGCATCGGCCGTCGCCCCCGGTTTCAGGGTCACGAAACCGAGGGGCGTTTCCCCCCACTTCGCGCTCGGCATGGCGACGACCGCGGCCTCGGCCACGTCGGGATGGGCCAGAAGCTGCTCTTCCAGATCCGAAGCATAGATGTTGAACCCGCCCGAGATGATCATGTCCTTCTTGCGATCGACAAGCGTGAGGAACCCATCTGCGTCGAAGACCCCGATGTCCCCGGTCCGGTGATAGAGCGTGCCATCGGCATCGCGCCACTGAAAATCGGCGGTCACGTCGGGACGACGGAAATACTCGGTCATCATCATCGGCGACCGGCCGATGATCTCGCCGCGCTCGCCAAGGGGTACGTCCTGACCGGCATCGTCGATGATGCGTACATGGTTGTTGGCCGCGGGGCGCCCGACGGTCCCGGCCTTGTCGGGGTGCGCCGTTACGTCGAGGATGCATGTACAGCCGCCTTCGGTCAGGCCGTAAACCTCAAGGAACTTGCCCGGCCAGTCCCGCACAAGCCGCAACTTGTCGGCGGCGGCCAGAGGGGCGCCGGTGCTCTGCTTCAACTCGAAGGACGAGAGGTCACGCTCGCCGAAACTCGGCTCCGCCAGGATTCGCTGGTACTGGACCGGCACCAGCATTGTGTGTGTGGCCCGGAACCGTTCGGCAAGGTCGAGATACCCGGAGGCATTGAACTTCGGCATCATCACCACCCGGCCGCCGTGAAACAGCGTCGCGAGCATCGGCATCAGGGTCGTGTTGGAATAGAGCGGCGTGGCCAGCAACTGCGTGCTCGCGGCGGACAGGCCGAACTGGTTGCGCGCCGTCTGGCGAAAGCGCATCCGGTGCGACTGGACGATCCCCTTGGGCCGCCCGGTGGTGCCGGAGCTGTAGATGATGTTGAACGCCGCATCGGGGTCTGCGAGCATCGGCTCCATTGTCGCCTTGGTGGCGTCCTGAACTGTCGGCAGAACGGGCAGTTCCCTCGAAAGCCCGTGCATCAACTGATCCGCATAGGCCGGATCGGCGATCAGAGCGGCCGGGTCACAGTCGGACAGCATTCCCAGCTGTGCGTCCGGGTGGGCGCTCGTCTGCAGCGGCACGGCACAGCGTCCGCTGGCGACGATCGCAAGATAGTCGATGACGAGATCGGGGCTTACATCCCCCAGGAGGGCGATCCGGCTGCCGGCGGGCGTGGCCTCGTCCAGCATGGCCGCGACGCTCAGGACTCGGTCGCGCAGGTCCTTCCAGCTGAGGGCTGCCTCCCCCACGATCAGGGCCTCGTCATCCGGCCGGGTCGTCCCGTGGTCCAGGAGCTGGATCATCAGCCCGCCTTCGCCGGTGGTATCCATGGCGTCGCTCATGCCGGGTCCTCGATCAGAAGAACATTGCGGGCAACTATGGCGGGACGGTCCAGGTTTTCGATCTGAATCTCTGCCTCGGTCACGATCCGCGTGCCGGCCTTGTGGGGGGTGGCCTCGACCAGGCTCTGTACCAGCCGGACGCGGCTGTCGACCGGGATCGGCGCGATGAACCGGATGCGGTCGTAGCCGTAGTTCAGCCCCTTCCCGCGGTTCCGGATCGAAAAGACCTGGCGCTGAAGACCCGGTACCAGCGACAATACCATAAGCCCGTGGGCAATGGTCCGGCCGCCCGGCATCTCGCGCGCGGCGCGGGCGGTGTCGACGTGGATCCAGTGATCATCCCCGGTCAGGTCGGCGAAGTCGGTGATCATCTGCTGGGTGATCGTGACCCAGTCCGATTTTCCAAGCTCGGTGCCGGCCAGGTCGGCCAGGTCACGGGCGTGATCGACGGTGCGCATCAGTTCTGTCCTTTCACGGGATGAGTTTCGGCCTTGGCCGGGTCGACGGCCAGGACGACCTTGCCGATCTGTTCGTTGCGGTCGAGGACACCGTGCGCGTCACGCACGTCGCCGAACGCGAATACCTGGTGAATGCGGGTGGTGATGGCGCCGCTCTCCAGCAGCGGCCAGACCTCGGCCTCGAGCGCCCGGGCAAGCCGGGCCTTGTAGGCGGCAGGTTCAGGACGGATGGTCGATCCGGTAAGGGTCAGGCGCCGCCGCACAAGCTGGCGCACGTTGACCTCGGCTGTCTCGCCCTGGTGGCTGGCGATCAGGACGACCCGACCGTCCATGCGCAGCAGGTCGAGTTGGCGCTGCGTATACGGCCCGGCCTGGGCATCCAGGATGACGTCTACCCCCTCGCCGCCCGTCAGGTCGCGGATCTTGTCGTCCCAGGCGCCGCGGTAGTCCACGGCCTCCTCGGCCCCGATGTCGCGGCAGACCTGACGTTTTTCGTCATTCCCGGCCGTGGCAAAGACCCGCGCTCCGCGCAGGGTCCGTGCCATCTGGATCGCGGCCATGCCGACGCCGCTGGTGCCGCCCTGCACGAACAGGGTTTCCCCCCCGGCCAAGGCACCGCGCCACATCACGTTGTTCCAGGCGGTGAAATAGGCCTCGGGGAGCGAAGCCGCCTCGATGTAGCTCAGCCCGGCCGGGATGCGCATGCACTGGCCTTCCTGGACCGCGCAGTATTCGGCGTAGCCGCCGCCGTTGGTCAGCGCACAGACCGGGTCCCCCACGGCCAGTCGCGTGACCCCGTCCCCGACCGCGGCGACGGTGCCGGCAATGTCCAGGCCCGGGATAGGCGAGGCATCGGGCGGCGGCGGATAGAGCCCGCGCCTCTGCTGGACGTCCGGCCGGTTCACACTGGCCGCGACAACCCGCACGAGGACCTCGCCCGGGTCCGCCTCGGGCCGGGGCGCTTCGGCGAAATGCAGTACCTCGGGGCCACCGGCACCACGGATTTCGACCTGTTTCATCCTGACGCTTCTCATGTCGTGCCACGCGCGGCGTTTCGGTTCATGACGGCGGCCAAGCCCAGCACCGGGACCGCGAGGACGAGCGCCGCCAGCAGAAGCTCCAGGTCGTTCCAGCCCGGGATCCCGTCAGCAGGCAGGGCTATCAGGATCGCAGCCAGCAGCAGGACGATCCGCAGCGGCAGGCCGTACCAGGCTTTCCGGAACAGGGCGCCGACCACGGGCACATAGCCTTGCATCGCACAGGCGAAGAGCGCGATACCCACCACCGCCAGAGCCAGGGAGGACGCGATCTCGCCCGCGGTCCCCTGCCCCACAAGCGCGGGATCGAAGACGAAGAAGAAGGGGATGAAGTAGATCACGCTGCCCAGGCGCATGGCCTCGAAGCCGGTCTTCATCGGCGGTGTCTTGGCGATCGACGCCGCGGCAAAGGCGCCGAGCGCCACCGGCGGCGTGATGAAGGACAGCATACCCCAGTAGAAGATGAACATATGCACCGCGATCGGATCCAGCCCGACCCGGATCAGCGCGGGCGCCAGCAGGATCGCGAGGAAGATATAGGCCGCGGTCGAGGTCATGCCGATGCCGAGGATCAGCCCGGTCAGCGCGCCCATGATCAGCAGCAGGAGCGAATTGCCATCTGCGATCCGCAGCAGGTCGTTCACCAGTGTCGCCGCTACACCCGTCATCGACAATGCGCCGATGATCAGCCCGACCGCCGCAAGGATCGCGACGAGATTGGCAAAGAGTGACCCCAGGTCGTCAAGGAATTGGCCAAAGGCTGACCAGGTCCACCGGTGCTTTTTCGAGAAGACCTGGTTGAGCAGGATCAGCAGCGGCGTGGCGTAATAGGGCGCCAACGCTTCGCGGCGCAGGACCAGCAGCATGTAGATCAGAACGGCAAAGGCGAAGATGTAATACCAACCTTCCTTGATCGTCTTGCCCAGCTTCGGCAGGTCCTCTTCCTTCATGCCCGACAGGTTTTCCTTCGCGGCCATGGAATCGATCTGTACGAAGAGCCCGAAGAAATAGAGCGCCGAGGGAATGATCGCGGCCAGCGCGATATTGGCGTAGGGCACGTTCATGATCGACGCCATGACGAAGGCCGTCGCGCCCATGACAGGTGGCATCAGTGTACCCCCGGTGGAAGCGCAGGTTTCCACACCGGCGGCAAACGTGCCGCGGATGCCGATGCGCTTCATGGCCGGGATTGTCATGACGCCGGTCGTCAGCACGTTGGTGATGACGCTGCCGCTCATCGACCCCATGAGCCCGCTGGAGAAGATCGACACCTTGGCCGGCCCGCCCCGTACCCGGCCCAGCAGGGCAAAGGACAGGTCCATGAAGAACGCCCCTGCCCCTGTCCGCTGCAATGCTGCGCCGAAGATCAGGAAGCCGATGATGAGGTTGGCAAAGGTCCGCATCGGGATGCCGAGGATGCTCTCGGACCCCATGGCGTGATAGGCCGCCGTATAGGACAGCGGCGATGCGAAGCCCGCGATCGCGGCTGGCAGGTACTCGGTATAGATCGGGTAAAAGGACATCACGCCCACGACGATGGCCAGCGGCCAGCCCGCTGCCCGGCGACCCGCTTCGAGCACCAGCGCCCAAAGCGCCAGGGCGAAGTAGACTGCGGTCGGGGGCGGTGACATTTCCCAGCCCCGCAGCAGGATCGACATGGTGTTGCCGATGAAATAGCCGCAGACCACCAGCACGGCGACCGCCAGGACCCAATCATGCCAGGGCGGGTTTTCGCGCCGGTGCTTCTGGCTCGCCGGATACAGCAGGAAGGTGCAGAACAGGCCAAGCGCGATGACCATGTAGTAGAACCTGAGGTCCACGATGGTGTAGTCGATGAAAAACCCCAGGTTGAAGGTCTGGTTCACCGCCAGCAACGTGAGTGTGGCGGCCAGAACGCGCACCACGAGTCGGGGGATGGCATCAAGTTTCCTTGGGCCTGCCTCGAACCGGGCGGCCTGTTCTTCGATATCGCTCATGGTGCTCCTCCACCGCAGTCAGTCTGCGGGCGTTTAAATCAAGTCCCGGCCCTTGCCGGGTCAGTCCAGTCCGACAAGCTTTGCAGGGTTGTGGTTCACCATGCCACGAACCTCGTCCTCGCTGTATCCAAGCGCGAGGCACAGTTTGATCGCCTGGCGCATCCCTTCGACCGGAGTCGGGTTGTCGACTTGCCCGAGGTCCGAACCGATGGAGGTATGCGCGGGACCGGCCGCGTCGATGTGCTCCTTCAGCTCTTCCGGGGAATAGACGTTGAACCGGCTGTCGATGTAGAGACAGGCGGACTGTTCGATCACCGCGCCAAACTCTGCCAGTTCACGGATGTCGTCGTAGGTGAAATGCAGCCCGTACATCGGGTGATTGATCAGCAGGCGCTTCACGCCTCGCTTCTTCGCCTCTGTGAAGAGGGTCCAGATCTCGGAGATGTGGAGATGACCGGAGGACAGGATCGCATCCGCCTCGGCGATGGAGTCGAGGATTTCCTTCACTACGTCGAGCAGCTCGCCATAGGCATCGACGACTGTGATGCCGGGCGACTTCTTCAGCGCGACGTTGGTGGCAAGCCGGCTCTTCCGGCGCGAGCTGCGGATGTGGTTGGCGGATTGCGCAGTCGGCATCCAGATCAGCTTGGCGCCCATCTTGAGCTGTGCATCGACCACGAAGGGATCGAGACCGCCCGTCGAATTGTTCAGGACCAGTCCGCCGTACATGGCGACGCCGTGGTGCCCCAGCACCCGGTTCATGATCGGAATGAACGGCGCCACGGAATAGTGGTGGTCCTTGAACAAGATGCCGCGCATTCCAGCCTCCGCGGCCTGCTCGACGGCCTCGAAGTGGTCCAGCTGCCGCTCCATTGTCGATGGACCGGAATGGACGTGCAGGTCCAGAGCCCCTTTCATGAGTCCGTCCACTACGGAATCGTCGATTTCTGCGATCAGGGCGCGTACTCGAGCGCGATTTTCTTCAGACATGTTTATCCTCCAAATGTTCCGGCGACATTAGGGCTTGACCTCATTCTGCCTCAACTCGACTATCCCGTGCATTCCGACAGGCGAAATGGAGGGGTGCATGGGGATCAGATCCATCGAGCGGGCTCTGCAGGTCCTGCAGGAGATGAACATGCAGCCGCATTCCTCGATCGCCCGCCTGCATGAAAAGACCGGGCTCCCCAAGCCGACGCTTGTGCGGATCCTCAAGACGCTCGAGGAGGCCGGTTATGTCGAAAATGACAAGCGAATCGGCGGCTACCAGGTCAGCGCTCTCGTGAGTTCGCTCAGTTCGGGCTATCACAAGGAACCGTTGATCGTCGAAGCCGGACGCTCCTGGGCAATCGCGCTCACGCGCAAGCACCACTGGCCGGTTTCCATTTCTGTGCTGGACCGCGACGCGGTGGTCGTGCGCTTCAGCACGGTGCCTGACAGTTCGATGTCGCCGTTCCACACCACCGTGAACATGCGGTTGCCGCTGATCACCCGGGGCATGGGGCTGGCCTACCTCGCCTTCGCCCCGGAAGAAGAGCGCGATCTCATCTTCGATATGCTGCGCAATTCCAACGACCCCGAGAACGCGCTGGTGCATCACCCCAAGGAACTGATGAACCTGATCGAGACCGTGCGGGCACAGGGCTACGCCACGCGCTCTGCCGGGGTGGAGCCGCAGAACTCCAACACCATCGCCGTGCCGATCTTCACCGCGGGCGGTCGCATCATCGCGAGCCTCGGGCTCACCTATTTCACCTCTGCCTTCAAGGCCCAGGCCGACGCCTGCGCCCGCTACGCACCGATTCTGCAGCGCACCTCCGAGGAAATCACCCGCGATCTCGTCCGCCTCAGCGCCGCCCCCTGACCTGCCACCGTTTCGCCTGTCGGAACCGGCCCGCCGCGCGTTTGTCCGCGTGCGGGCAACGTGGAAAAACCGCGCAAAACGCAGACGGAGGACAGGCTGTGAACTCACCGAAAACAAGATTCAGGGATGCCTTCCTGAACGGCGAAACCCTGATCGGGAGCTTCCTGAAGATCGCCAACACCCAACCGGCCGAGATCCTTGGCGCGGCGGGCTATGACTTTGTGGTGGTGGACGAGGAACACGCGCCCTTCTCCCGCGAGAGCACGGACCGCATCATCCTCGCCTGCAAGGCCTGGGACATCGCCGCCCTCGTTCGGGTGCAGGGACCGGCGCCAGAAATGATCCTCAGCGTGCTCGACTGCGGCGCTGACGGCGTTCTGGTCCCGCATGTCGACTCGGCCGACAAGGCGCGGGCCGTGGTTTCTGCCGCCCGCTACGCCGGGGGCGCCCGAGGGTATTCCCCGACGACGCGCGCCGGCGGGTTCGGCGGCGCCCGGATGCAGGCGCATACCGAGGCTCAGGACGCCCGGGTCACGGTCATTGCGATGATCGAGGATGTCGCCGCCCTCGATCACCTGGACGAAATCATGGCGGTCGATGGCCTCGACGGTATCTTCATCGGGCGCGGCGACCTGACCGTCGCCATGGGCCAAAGCTCCGGAACCGCCGCCCCCGTGGTGGAGGCCGTGGGCATGATCACCGACGCCGCCCGCCGCGCTGGCAAGGCAATCTGCGTGATGTCCTCCAGCGCCTCCGACATGCGGTCGCTCGCGGCGCAAGGAGCGACCGCCTTCATCACCTCGTCCGACCAGACCCTTCTGAAATCCGCTGCGGCACAGGGCCTTGAAGAGGCCCGCGCCGCCCTTGCAAGCACCTGAGGCCCGATATGTACGACAAGAAAGACCCCCGTTCGACCCTCGCCTCTACCGCTTCGGCCAAGCCGAAGACCGGCCTGATCGCCGAGGAACAACTCGGCCTCTTCTACCAAGAGGAGCCGCAGATCAACGACGAGGCGGGCAAGACCTGGTTCCTGCGCGGCCACAACTTCGTCCTAGCCTATACCGAGGCACAGCCCGGCGCCACGTTGCGGCGTACCGGCCAGGCCGACGAATACGTCGCGATCTTCCCCACCGCTGGCGCGGCGATCGAGGCAGACACCTCCGCCCGCGTCGCGCCCCTGAGCCTTGCCATGATACCGCCGGGCGACAGCGCGATCACCCTGCCCGAGGGCGGACCGGTCTACCGGCTCTTCACCACCCGGTCGCAGGATCTCGTCGATCTCTGCCCCAATGCGCACGCCTATGATACGCCCCGAACCCATGTGCCCGACTTCGCACCCTGGCCGGAACCGCCCGAAGGCCTGACCCTGCGCACCTATTCCTATGACGTGCCTGCCGAGGACGGTCGCTTTGGGCGCATCTTCCGCTGCACCACCTTCATGGTGAACATGCTATACCCCTACGACGGCCCGCGTGATCCGTCCAAGATGTCGCCGCACCACCACGACGATTTCGAACAGTTCTCGATCCTGATCGAAGGAGAGTACGATCATCACCTGCGCTGGCCTTGGACAACCGACATGGCCGACTGGCGCGAGGACAAGACCCATCATGTCGGCGCGCCCTCGGCCTTGGTCATCCCGCCGCCCGTCATCCATACGAGCCGCGCCTGCGGTGCCGGGACCAACAAGCTCATCGATGTCTTCTGCCCGCCGCGCGAGGATTTCAGCGCCAAACCCGGTTGGGTGCTCAACGCCGCGGATTACCCGGTCGACCAAGACGCCTGACACAGCGTTCGCCAGGGACGTGTTGCGCCCCGCGCAATCGACCCTGGCTTTCCGATCGGCGCCGGCATCTGGCAAATACCAAAGCAGCCCGCGGGCGGCGCGGATCGCTGTCCGTCTGCCTTGATCCCTCGATGCAATGGGACGCGTCGCCTTTCCGTCTTCGGATTCTTCGCCAAGAAGCGGACTTCTCCTTCGTTACCTTCCTCATCGGCTTCGTGACCGGTCCGTCGGCAGAATTGACGTTCCGCCAGGGCGTCGTGCCCGTCAGGCCAGGCTGTCCAGCAACTGTTGGACTGCGGCGCGGTAGCCCGCAAAGATCGCGTCCCGTTCTCGGTGCTGTCCTTCCGTGACCATGTGTCGTCCTGCGGACCAGACGTCTGTGACGACGTCATCCTTTGCGGCGAAGGCGAGGCCGTCGATCAGGGCGTGCCGCGACAGGGCGCACAACGCCGGGCGCTGGCTGTCGACCGCCACGAGGTCGGCAAGGCGACCGGGGGCGATCTCTCCGCCGTTGCGGTCCAGGGCCTGCGCTCCACCCCGGGCCGCGTTACGGTAGAGGAACTCTCCGACCGAGCCCTGTCCGGCGATCATCACGTTGCGGCCTGTGTCGCGCAGCCGCTGCGAGTATTCCAGCGTGCGCAACTCCTCTGTCAGCGAGATGTTGATATTGGAGTCCGAGCCAATTCCGAAGCGGCCACCGGCCGCGATGTACTCCGGGCCGTTGAACGGCCCGTCTCCGAGGTTGGCCTCCGTAATCGGGCAAAGCCCCGCGACGGCATGTGTCGCGGCCATGTCCCGCGTCTCGGCCGAAGTCATATGGGTCGCGTGGATCAGGCACCAGCGTTCATCGACCGGCTGGTTGTCGAGCAGCCAGGCCACCGGCCGCGCGCCAAGCCAGGCCTCGATGTCGCTGACTTCGCGCGGCTGTTCGGCGATGTGGATATGGATCGGCCCCTGACCGTGCACTCCGACGACACGGGCCAGGTCCTCGGGGCAGGTGGCGCGCAGAGAATGGGGCGCGATGCCGATCCGCGCGTCGGTGGGCAGGCCGCGAAGGGCGGTTGCTGCGCGTTCCGTCAAGCGCAGGAACCTGTCGACGTCGTTGCCGAAGCGTCGCTGTCCGGCCGCCAGCTCCACCTGCCCCGCACCACCGAAAGTGTACAGCACGGGCAGGTGTGTGAGGCCGATCCCGGTGCGGGAGGCCGCGGCGAAGATCCGCTCCGACAGCTCGGCGATATTGTCGTAGGGTGCGCCGCCGGGCTGGTGGTGAACATAGTGGAACTCACCCACGCTGGCATAACCGGCCTCCAGCATCTCGACGTGGACCTGCGCGGCGATGGCCTCGATCTGGTCGGGCGTCATTCGGTCCATGAAGCGATACATCAGGTCGCGCCATGTCCAGAAGCTGTCGCGCCCCGCCTGTCGGAATTCCGTCATCCCCGCCATGGCACGCTGGAAGGCATGGCTGTGCAGGTTGGCGAGCGCAGGCAAAAGCGTGTCGACGCAGGAGTCATCGGCTTCGGGCCGCACCTCTGTCTCCACCCGGACAATTGTCCCGCCTTCGACAGTCAACCGGACATCAGTAGCCCAGCCCTCAGCCAGGAGCGCCTGCTTTGCATGTATCACGACCTTATCTCCACGCTTATATATTTTATGTCTAGACATATAAACGGGGCAACGCTAGGAGAAAAGCAGAATTTGGAGGGATCCCGGATGACTGAAGCAACCAAGCTGATGACCAACCTGACCGCCGCCACGCTGGTCGGCGACGCCCCCTATGGATTGACCCAGGATGCTGCCATCGCGCTTGAAGGTGGGCGCATCCGCTGGGTCGGGCCGCGTGGCGACCTGCCGTCAGAGCTGGCCGGGGCCAAGGCCGTCGACATGGGCGGGCGGCTGGTCACACCGGGGTTGATCGACTGCCACACGCATCTTGTGCACGGTGGCAACCGCGCGGCGGAATTCGAGATGCGTCTGAACGGAGCAAGCTACGAAGAGGTCGCGCGCGCCGGGGGTGGCATCGTTTCCACCGTCAAGGCCACCCGGGAGGCTAGCGAAGACGCCTTGCTGCAAGATGCCCTGCGCCGGGCCGATACGTTGATCGCCGAAGGGGTGACCACGCTCGAGATCAAGTCGGGCTACGGACTGGATGTCGAAACGGAACTCCGGATGCTGCGGGTGGCGCGTGCGGTCATGGCCAATCGACCGGTGCGGGTAAAGACATCGTTCCTGGGCGCCCACGCCGTCCCCGCAGAGTACATGGACCGCGCCGATGCCTATATCGACGAGATCTGTATCCCCGCGTTGCGGGACGCCCATGCCGAGGGGCTTGTCGATGCGGTCGATGGGTTCTGCGAGGGCATTGCCTTCTCGCCCGCGCAGATCGCGCGCGTTTTCGATGTCGCCCAAACATTGAATATCCCGGTGAAACTCCATGCCGAACAGCTGTCCAACCTTGGTGGTGCGGCGATGGCGGCAGGCTACGGCGCACTGTCTGCCGATCACATAGAATATCTCGACGAAGCCGGCGTGGCCGCCATGGCCAAGGCCGGTACGGTCGCAGTGCTGCTGCCCGGCGCCTTCTACACGCTTCACGAAACGCAGATGCCGCCGGTGCAGGCCCTGCGCGATCATCATGTTCCCATCGCCCTGGCCACCGACGCCAACCCCGGCTCCTCGCCGCTGACGTCCTTGCTACTTACGCTGAATATGGGCTGCACATTGTTCCGCCTGACACCGGAAGAGGCGCTGCGCGGCGCCACGGTAAACGCCGCCCGGGCGCTGGGGCTTTCCGATGTAGGGACCATCACGGCGGGGCAACGCGCCGAACTGGCGGTGTGGGATATCGCGCATCCCGCAGAGCTTTCCTATCGCATCGGTTTCAACCCGCTGCATTCCCGCATTTTCGGAGACCTTGCATGACAAGCATGACCCTGACCCCCGGAGTCGCGACCTTGGTCGACTTGGCCCGGGTCTACCACGATGAAGCCAGCGTGCGGCTCGATCCGACCTGCCACGCCGGCGTCGCGCGCGCCGCGGCACGGATCGACGCGGCGGCCAATGGCGACGAGGCGGTCTATGGTGTGAACACCGGTTTCGGCAAGCTCGCCTCTGTCAAGATAGCGGCATCGGATACCGCGACCCTGCAACGGAACCTGATCCTGTCGCATTGCTGCGGCGTCGGCGCACCGATCTCGCGGCGCCACGCGCGATTGATGATGGCACTCAAGCTGCTGTCCCTTGGGCGCGGCGCCTCGGGCGTGCGGCCGGAACTGATCACCCAGATCGAAGAAATGCTGGCGCGCGGCGTCACACCGGTGATCCCGAGCCAAGGCTCTGTCGGGGCCTCGGGCGATCTGGCGCCCCTCGCCCATATGGCCGCCGTCATGATGGGCCATGCCGAAGCCGAATACGAGGGAGAGACCCTGGCCGGTGGCGAGGCGCTGAAGCGCGCCGGGCTGACCCCGGTGGAACTGGGGGCCAAGGAAGGGCTGGCGCTGATCAACGGCACACAGTTTTCCACCGCCTTTGCGCTGGCAGGGCTGTTCGACGCCTGGCGGGCGATGCAAGCCGCGCTTGTGACCTCGGCCATGTCCACGGATGCGATCATGGGGTCGACCGCACCTCTGCAACCGGAGATCCACACCCTGCGCGGCCATTCCGGACAGATCGAGGCGGCGGCAACCATGCGTGCGCTTCTCGAAAACTCCGAGATCCGCGAGAGCCACCGAGAAGGCGACACCCGCGTGCAGGACCCCTATTGCATTCGCTGCCAACCGCAGGTGACGGGTGCCGCCATGGACATGCTGCGCATGGCCGGACGCACATTGGAAATCGAGGCCAACGCCGCAACCGATAACCCACTTGTGCTGACCGAGGCCGGGCTGATCGTGTCGGGCGGAAATTTCCATGCCGAGCCGGTTGGCTTTGCAGCCGATATGATCGCGCTCGCGGTGGCCGAGATCGGGGCTATCGCACAGCGTCGCATCGCGCTGATCGTGGACCCGACGCTGAGCTTCGACCTGCCGCCGTTCCTTACGCCGAATCCGGGGCTGAACTCTGGCCTGATGATCGCCGAGGTGACGACGGCCGCCCTGATGAGCGAGAACAAGCATCTCGCCAATCCATGCGTAACAGATTCGACCCCGACGTCGGCCAACCAGGAAGATCATGTCAGCATGGCCGCTCATGGCGCGGTGCGGCTCGGTCGGATGGTTGCCAACCTCGACCGCATCCTGGGGGTCGAACTGCTGTGTGCCGGTCAGGGCATCGAATTCCGTGCCCCTTTGCGGACGAGCGCTCCGCTGACGGCGGTGCTGGATCGGTTGCGCCAGACCGTCCCAGCACTGACCGACGACCGTTACATGGCCCCCGACCTGGAACGCGCAGCCGATCTGGTGCGCTCCGGCGCCTTGCAACAAGCGGCGCAAACGACAATGCCGGAGTTGCGCGCATGACCCCCGTCGAGATTGCCCGCGGCGCAGGCCCCATCGTCCTTGGCCTGCCGCATACCGGAACCTGGGTGCCGGACGACGTGCTGAACAGGCTGAACGACCGCGGACGCGGTCTGGACGACACGGATTGGCATATCCACACGCTCTACGACGACCTGCTTCCCGGCGTCACCACTGTGCGTGCCACCTTCCACCGCTATGTCATCGACGCCAACCGCGATCCCTCTGGGCAGAGCCTGTATCCTGGTCAGAACACCACCGGCCTCGTGCCGCTGACCGATTTTGACGGGCAGTCGATCTGGCACATGGAACCTTCCGAAGCCGACATCGAGGCTCGGCGGCTGGCGTTCCACGCGCCGTATCACGCCGCCTTGCAGGCCGAACTGGACCGGGTACGCGCCGAACATGGCGTTGCAATCCTCTACGATTGCCATTCGATCCGCAGCCACATCCCCTTCCTGTTCGACGGGATCCTGCCGGACTTCAACATCGGGACGAATTCGGGCGTAACTTGCGATCCGTCCATCGAAGCCGCGGTGACGGGCATCTGCGATCGTGCGGAAGGCTACACCTCGGTCCTCAATGGACGGTTCAAGGGCGGCTGGACCACGCGGCACTACGGCCGCCCCGCAGACGGCTTTCACGCCATTCAGATGGAACTGGCGCAATCAACGCACCTGACCGCAGAAGCCCCGCCCTGGAATCTCGACCCGGCCAAGGCCGAAAAGCTGCGCGTTCCCCTGTCCGAAATTCTGACATCACTGGCCGATCTGGCCCCGACCCTTGGAGGCAAACGATGACCAATCCTCGTCACAACATCCGCGACGTCTTTCCCGCCACCGGCCCCGAGATCACCGCGAAAAGCTGGCTGACCGAAGCGCCGATGCGGATGCTTATGAACAACCTGCACCCCGACGTGGCGGAAAACCCGCACGAACTGGTGGTCTATGGCGGGATCGGCCGCGCGGCGCGCACCTGGGCGGATTTTGACATGATCGTCGCCAGCCTCAAGGATCTGGAGGACGATCAGACGCTTCTGGTCCAATCCGGCAAGCCGGTTGGCGTCTTTCGCACCCACAAGGATGCGCCCCGCGTCCTCATCGCCAATTCGAACCTCGTTCCGAACTGGGCAAACTGGAAACATTTCAACGAGTTGGACAAGAAGGGCCTGGCAATGTACGGTCAAATGACCGCCGGCTCGTGGATCTATATCGGCTCTCAGGGCATCGTTCAGGGCACCTATGAAACCTTCGTCGAGGCCGGGCGTCAGCACTACGACGGCAATTTGACCGGGCGCTGGATCCTGACCGGGGGCCTTGGTGGCATGGGGGGCGCACAGCCGCTTGCCGCCGTCATGGCAGGGGCCTGTTGTCTTGCCGTTGAATGCGACGAGACCCGCGCCGATTTCCGCCTGCGCACCCGCTATGTGGATGCCAAGACTCACAGCCTCGATGAGGCGCTGGAGATGATCGACCGCTGGACCAAGGCCGGCGAGGCCAAGTCCGTGGCCCTGATCGGCAACGCGGCGGATGTCTTTCCGGAGCTGGTCAAGCGTGGCGTGCGTCCCGATATCGTGACAGACCAGACCTCGGCCCACGACCCGATCCACGGCTACCTGCCGCAGGGCTGGACCGTCGCTGAATGGCGGCAGAAACAGGAAAGCGACCCGGAAGCCGTGGAAAAGGCCGCGCGCGCATCCATGAAGGTGCATGTGGCGGCGATGGTCGACTTCTGGAACGCCGGCGTGCCGACGCTGGATTACGGCAACAACATTCGGCAGGTGGCGCTGGAGGAAGGGCTGGAGAACGCCTTCGCCTTCCCCGGTTTCGTCCCCGCCTATATTCGCCCGCTGTTCTGCAAGGGCATCGGACCGTTCCGTTGGGCTGCGCTGTCGGGTGACCCGGAAGATATCTACAAGACCGATGCCAAAGTGAAAGAGCTGGTGGACGACCCGCACCTGCACACCTGGCTTGACATGGCGCGCGAACGCATCAGCTTTCAGGGTCTGCCCGCGCGGATCTGCTGGGTTGGCCTAGGTGTGCGGCACAAGCTGGGTCTCGCCTTCAACGAGATGGTGCGCAACGGCGAGCTGAAGGCCCCGGTCGTGATCGGCCGCGATCACCTCGACAGCGGCTCGGTCGCCTCGCCCAACCGCGAGACGGAGGCGATGAAGGACGGCAGCGACGCAGTATCCGACTGGCCGCTCCTGAACGCGCTGCTGAACACCGCTTCGGGCGCGACATGGGTTTCGTTGCACCACGGCGGGGGAGTCGGTATGGGCTTCAGCCAGCATTCCGGCATGGTGATCTGTTGCGATGGTTCCGAAGACGCCGATCGCCGGCTTGCCAACGTGCTGTGGAACGATCCGGCCACCGGTGTCATGCGCCACGCCGATGCAGGCTATGATATCGCCAAGGATTGCGCGAAGGAGCACGGGCTGAACCTGCCCGGCATCCTCTGACGCCAAACCCGCATCGCCGCGGTCAGCCGATCGCGGCGATGCTCAGTACTTCGTGGTCATTCTGTGGCCGCGCCGATGGGTCAGCCGAACCAGCGTGATCGCCTCACCCTGCAACCAGGTCGTGCGTTCGGTGCGAAACAAGGCATTGCCTGCAAAACAGCCCAGGTGATCGGCAAGATCCTGGGTCGCTTCGATAGCCATGAAGCTGATCTCGGCATTGGAGAATGGAATCTCCGACAAGAGCCACTCATTCGGGCCGCTTTTCGAAAAATCCGCCGTCAGCACGCTGGGCACGATTTCGGGGTTTATCCAGCGCTCTTCGTGCTGGTAGGGGATCCCGTCTGCCCAATGCATACAAACGACACGCACCACTTGCTGGCCCTGCGCCAAGGACAAGCGCCCCCTCAACCAGTCCGGCACCTCCTGCAGCGTCCGGTCGATCAGCGCATAGCGGTATTCCGCTCCTTGCGCCTCGATTTCCTCGCGTACGATCGGAATCGAAAACCTCGCCTGGCGGATCGGTGCCATCCGGACACGCGTGCCTGCCTTCCGCTTGCGCTCGATGATGCCCTCGTCCGCCAATTCGCGCATCGCTCGATTGACCGTGGCACGGGCGCAGCCGTATTTTTCCGCCAAGTCCATCTCGTTCGGCATCAGGCTGCCGGGTCGCATCACGCCACGCGCGATTTGATCGAGAAGGTCCGCTTTGACATCCTTGAAGGTCACGGTCATTGGCAATGCCCCTTTATCACTTCAGCCAATCTAACCAATAGACCAACCTAACTATCTGATCTTCGGGTATACAGATTACTGTAGACCTCGATAATGATATACATAATGAAATAAGAGTAGACAATAGGACCGGATCGTGTCGCCAATCCTGAAGATCATACTGTCCCGTCTGGCCATGGGTGTTCTGACGCTGCTGATCGTGAGCGTGCTGATCTTTTCAGCCATCGAACTGCTGCCCGGAGACATCGCGACGGAAACTCTTGGCCAGTCCGCCACGGAAGAAACCATCGCCGCGTTCCGGGAACGCTTCAACCTGAACGACCCGGTCCACCTGCGCTATCTCTATTGGCTGCGTGACGCGGTGCAAGGCGATTTCGGCGTGTCCCTTGCCAACCAGCGCCCGATCTCCGAACTGATTGCCGCACGCGCCGGGAACACCTTTTTCCTGGCAGCCTATGCCGCGTTGATCGCGGTACCGCTGGCGATCGTGCTGGGGATGATGGCCGCACTCTATCGAAACTCGGCCTTCGACAAAGGCGTATCGGGGGCCACTCTCGCCGCGATTTCCTTTCCCGAGTTTTTCGTGGCCTACATCCTCGTCCTGCTGTTTTCAGTCATCTTCGGCTGGTTCCCCAGCCTCGCCAACGTCGATGCGTCTACGGGGCTCGGTGAAAGGCTCTACCGCACCTTTCTGCCCGCTCTGACCCTGACGTTGATTGTGGTCGCGCACATGATGCGGATGACCCGCGCCGCGATCATCAACCTTCTGGCCCTACCCTATATCGAGATGGCGCATCTCAAGGGGATGCGGCGCTGGCGGGTCATAGCGGTGCATGCCCTCCCCAACGCCGTGGCGCCGATCATCAACGTCGTCGCGCTGAACCTTGCCTATTTGGTGGTGGGTGTCGTTCTGGTCGAAGTGGTTTTTGTCTATCCGGGACTCGGGCAGCTTCTCGTGGATGCGGTGTCAAACCGCGATGTGCCGATCGTACAGGCGGCCTGCCTGATCTTCGCGGCCACTTATATCCTGCTGAACATGACCGCCGACATTCTGTCGATTATCGCCAACCCCCGTCTTCTGCATCCGAGGTAACCGACATGACCAAGCTGATGACCAGACTGGGCGACGCCCCGCTGTCCGCTTGGATCGGGATCGTGATCGTCACGCTGATCGCCCTGACCGCAATTTTCGCACCGCTGCTTGCGCCCTTCCCCGAGGTTGAGGTCGTGGGTCCGCAATACAGCCCATGGGCGGCGCCCCATTACCTGGGCACGGATGCGCTGGGGCGGGATGTACTGTCACGAATGATCTATGGCGCGCGCAACACCGTAGGCATCGCGCTTCTGACCACGGCGCTGGCCTTTCTGCTGGGCGCAACCTTCGGATTGCTGGCGGCAACCCTGGGCGGCTGGTTCGACATGATCGCAAGCCGCGTGGTCGATGTGCTTATGGCCATCCCCGCGCTGATCTTCGCCCTACTGGTTCTGACGATCACGGGCACCTCCGTTTTTGCCCTTATCCTGGTGATCGCGGTGTTGGACAGCACCCGCGTCTACCGCTTGTCGCGTGCAGTGGCGCAGGGCATCCTGACGATGGACTACGTCGAAGTCGCCCGGATGCGCGGTGAAGGGCTGTTCTGGATCATACGGCGCGAGGTGCTGCCCAATGCCGCAGCACCGTTGATCGCCGAGTTCGGGCTGCGGTTCTGCTTTGTCTTCCTGTTCATCTCGGCCCTGTCCTTTTTGGGACTGGGGCTGCAACCGCCTATCGCGGACTGGGGCGCGATGGTGCGCGAAAGCGCCAAGCTGATCTCGTTCGCGGATTTTTCCACTTGGCAGACGGCCACCTTCGGATTGGCGCCGCTGCTGCCCGCGGGCGCCATTGCGCTGCTGACCGTATCCGTAAACCTGATTGTCGATTGGGTGCTGCATCTGGCCAGCGGCCTGGAGGATTGACCATGACAGACACGTCGGACCTTTTGCTCGATATCCGCGACCTGAAGATCGAGGGCCGTTCGGGCGGCGACTGGCAACCCATCGTCAAGGGGGTCGGCCTGACGCTGAAACGCGGAGAGATCCTGGGCCTGATCGGGGAAAGCGGCGCGGGCAAATCCACGCTGGGACTCGCGGCCATGGGCTATACCAAGTCCGGTTGCCGGATCGCCGGCGGATCGGTGAAACTCGACGGGCAAGAGCTTGTCGGCGCTCCCGCCGAACGCCTGCGCCAGTTGCGCGGTAAGAGGATCGCCTATGTGGCGCAATCCGCGGCGGCCGCCTTCAACCCGGCATACCGCCTGATCCGGCAATACAGCGAAGCCCCGGTAAAGCACAATGTCATGTCCCGGCAGGAGGCCGAACGCGATGCGATCGCGCTATACCGCGAGATGCAATTGCCCAATCCGGACGAAATCGGGTTCCGCTATCCCCATCAGGTCTCGGGCGGGCAGTTGCAGCGGGCAATGACCGCAATGGCCATGTCCTGTCGCCCGGACCTGATCATCTTCGACGAACCGACGACAGCTCTGGACGTGACCACACAGATCGAAGTTCTGGCCGCCATCCGAAAGGTGGTTCGCGAACATCACACAGCGGCGATCTACATCACGCACGACCTTGCCGTGGTCGCGCAAATGGCAGACCGGGTCAAAGTGCTGCTCAGGGGTGACGAGGTCGAAGAGGCCGAGACAAGGGCGATGCTCTCTGACCCGCGTGAAGACTACACGCGGTCGCTCTGGGCCGTCCGGGATTTCCGCCGCGCTCCGAAATCCCCGGTTCCCGAAGCCGGCCCAATCCTGAAGATAAGCGGAGTAGATGCGTCCTATGGCACGCATAAGGTCCTGGAAGGAATCGACCTTGCCGTCGACCGCGGCCAGACGATGGCCGTCGTCGGAGAGAGCGGCTCCGGCAAATCGACCCTCGCCCGGGTGATCATGGGGCTGCTGTCTCCCGATGCAGGCGACGTCGATCTGGAAGGCGCGGCGCTGCCTCCGCTCAACCGCCAACGGCCGAAGGACGTCCAGCGCCGGGTCCAGATGATCCACCAGATGGCCGACACCGCGTTGAACCCGAAGCATCGCATCCGCGAAGTGCTTGGCCGCCCGCTGGAGTTCTTCCTGGGCATGAAGGGCGCGGCCAAGGAAGCACGCATCCGGGAGCTGCTCTCGTTGATCGAACTCGACCCCGACGCCTTCATCGACCGCTTTCCATCGGAGCTTTCCGGCGGTCAGAAACAGCGGGTCTGTATCGCGCGCGCACTGGCTGCCGAGCCGGACTTCATCATCTGCGATGAGGTGACTTCGGCGCTGGACCAGATCGTCGCCGAAGGCATCCTGCGCCTTCTCGACCGGCTGCAACGCGAAATGGGGCTGACCTATCTGTTCATCACCCACGACCTCGCCACCGTTCGTTCAATTGCCGACTGGGTCGTCGTGATGCAGAAGGGGCGGATCGTCGAACAAGGTCCAAAGGACGAGATGTTCCAGCCGCCACACCACCCCTATACAGAACTTCTGCTGTCGTCGGTTCCCGAAATGGATCCGGACTGGCTGGACGGTGTCCTCAACGAAAGACGCGCGGCCGAGTAACGGCCGCGCGACGGTTCTTTCGGATTGTCTGGTCTTCAGATGTCAACGACGACGCGGCCTTCGGGCCGCGCACAGCAGATCAGGACTTCTCCCGCATCCGGGGCCTGCAGCGGCTCTTCGACATAAGACACCTTGCCCTCCACGAGGGTGCAGCGGCAGGTGTTGCAGATGCCCGAACGGCAGGAAAACGCTGGTTCGAGCCCCGCTTCCTCAGCCAGTTCGAGAATGGTCCGGGTATCGCTGCCCATGTCTGCGGATGCACCGGATTTCGAGAAGACGACCGTGTTTGCGCCTTTCGGGGCTTCGTCGCTTTCGGCGGCCATCGGCACGGTGGTTTCTGTCACGGCCCAAGCGTCCGGATCGGTCAGATTGACCAGGTTCGCAAGCGCCTTTGGCGCGCTGACAGCCGCTTTTGCCGCAGGCGCTCGTTCCGCCGCCATCTTTTCCAGCGAGGTCGCGGTGCCGAAGAATTCGTAGGACACACGGGACCGGGCGATACCGAGGTTCGACAATAGACGGTACATCGCAACCATGAAGGGTGTCGGCCCGCACATGTAGACCTCGTAGTCGTCCAGCGGCAGAAGCGATTGCAACAGCACCTTGTCGATCAGTCCCTCACTGTCGAAACGGCGCTCTGCCCGGTCGCGATCCGTGGGCTGGCGATGCGCCACATGCAACGTGATCCGGCCATCGGAGGCGTCAGAAAGGGCGCGCAACTCATCGCCCAGGGCCTGAACATCGCCGTTTTCGCAGGCATGGAAGATCCAGACCCGCCGCTTGCTGCGGGCCAGCACCTTTGCCATCGCCAGAAGCGGGGTCAGCCCCACACCGCCAGCCAGCAGCAGAACCGGACGCTCGCTTTGCTGATCCAGGACAAAGCCGCCGCGCGGCGGGGCGATCTCGATCTCCTCGCCTTCCTGAACATGGTCGTGCAGCCAGCACGACCCGACCCCGTCCGGCACCTCGCTGCCATCGGGTGCGCATTCCCGTTTGACGGAGATGCGGTGGAAATCGTCCTGCTGCACGTCGCCCGACAGCGAATAGGTCTTGAGGACCGATCCCTCGTCGGTCGGCACCCTTAGGGTCAGGTATTGCCCGGGCTGCGCCTGCCAGAGCGGGCCGCCGTCGATTGGTTTTAGATGAAACGAGGTAATGACCTCGCTTTCACGCACCCGGGCGATAACCCGGAATTTGCGGAACGCATCAGCCATGTCACGCGTCCATCTTGGCGTCGACCATCCGCTCTTCGGCGATCATCGCCTCAAGCTGACGGCGGAAGCGCAACTGACCCGCGTCGATACTCAGGTCGATATGGGGCGATTGCTTTTCGGTCATGCCGATCTGGACCTCGTGCAGGACGGCGCGATCCTCTTCAAAGGCACCGCGCACATCGGCGGCCATCATCTTTGACAGCTCTTCGTCATCGGGGCGGACATTGCGCAGCTGGAACCAGTAATAGCGCGTTTCCGTTTCCGAGGTCGGCGTCATGAAATTGTAGCTGTCCATGACAAAGGTCTTTTCGTGCAGCGGCCCGTCCGGCCCGCCCGTCCCTGCCGGGGTAAAGACCGCGCGGATCAGCGCGTGCGAGGGATAGCGCACCTCGTAATGCTGGAGGCGGTCGCAATTGCCCTCAAACTCCACCACCTTCTTGTAGAAGGGCGCGGGTTCGTGATCCATCATCCAGCGATGCACGATCACGCCGTTTTCCGTCTTGGTGACGCGCAGCGGCGTGTCCTTGGTCGCGGGCGCGGCGAAAGAGCTTTCGTGCACCCAGGCCACATGGCTGGGATCCAGCAGGTTATCGCACATCAGCAGGTAGTTGCACTCGAGCTCCATCGCATCGCCGGAATTGATGCCCCAGTCGGGACTGTCGAAATTCGGGATGTCGATGATTTCCTCTGGGTCCGCCATCGCGGCATTGCCCATCCAGATCCAGACAAGCCCGTATTTCTCGTGGACGGGATAGGGCCGCACTTTCGCCGCCGACGGGATGCGGCCACCTCCGGGCGCCCAGACGCATTGACCGGCGCAATCGAATGTCAGACCGTGATAGCCGCATTCGACCGTATTTCCCTTGATCCGCCCCTTGGAAAGCGGCAGCTTGCGGTGCGGGCAGGCGTCTTCCAGCGCGATGACTTCATCCTCTTCGGTGCGGAAGACACAGATCTTTTCACCCAGTACCTTGATCTGCTGGAGATCCCGCGTAACCTCGGCGCTCCAGGCAGCGACATACCATGCATTGCGTAGAAACATTGGCGACCTCGTCCATTAGATTGGCGTTATTCGCAATATGTCTGATCAAGAGGCCAATAACAGGCAGAAATGATCGAGGATACTTTAGATATCCTGCATGTCGGTCGAGACATCACGGCCCATTGCCATCAACCAGTTCAGAAATTCTCGTGCTTTGGGCTGATGCAACGTCGTCTCGCCCCAGCAGACAAAATACGGTTCAGGCATCGGCAAGCTGTCCTCCGCTAGCCGCACCAGCCGCCCGAGTTCCAGGTCGAAACGGGCAAAGGACTGCTGCGCGAGGACAACGCCCTGTCCACCTGCCGCCGCCTCGAGTGCGGAACTCGACAACGAGTGCACCGCCACCGGTTTGAAGGCGGCTTCCTCTAGGCCGTGCGCCGAAAACCAGTCGGCCCAACGTGGAACCGTGCGGTAGGCCGGGCCCCAGTCGATATCAATCAAGGGCATGTGAAGCAGGCCCTCGACGGACCGCGCCTCGGGATGTTCTTTCAGCAGGGCCGGCGAACAGGCGGGGAAGCAAACATCCGTGAACAATTTCCGGGCATGGGGAAATCTCTGCGCGATGTTTCCGTATGTCAGCCGGAACATTTCGGCCGTCATGTCGGGGTCAGGTTCAAGATGTGTTGCCTCCAGCCGCAGCGGCACGTCGCCGAGATGGGACTGGATGTCGTGCAATAGCGGGTTGAGCCATTTCAGTAGCAGCGTCGGCAGGCCCGATACCTTCAGGTCCGCCCCCATCTTGGCACGCTGAACCAGGGTCTGGGCCATTCGCAACCGGTCGAACCCCTCGGTGACCAGCCGGTGATAGGCCAGCGCCTCGTCTGACAGCGCCGCGCGCCGACCGTCCTTGTTGATCACCTTCATCGACAGGTATTCTTCGAGCACCTTGAGTTGCTGACTGATCGCACCGGATGTTACACCAAGCTCCTGCGCAGCCCCGCCAACAGATCCAAGACGTCCGAAAGCCTCGAATGCCTGCAAGGCGCGCAAAGGGGGCAGATAGGATTTCACTATGGTCTTCCTCCAGAAGAATCCGACTCATGTTAGCTGCACTACACAGTATGACAGGAATACTGAGTTGTCCCGGCCTTATGTCACCTCATACGATATTATGAATAGACATATTGACGGACGCAGATCCAAAACCTTCTCTGCAGGGAGAGAAAAATGACCACATCCATCCACCGACGCACATTGCTTCAGAGTGCAGCGGCCGTCGGCACGCTGGGCCTTCTCGGTCTTCACGGACAGCCCGCGCAGGCGCAGTCCACACCAAAACAGGGGGGAACTTTCCGCCTTGCTATCAATGACTTCGACAGCGGCGAAACGCTGGATCCGCAGGTCAACGAAAGCAAATTCATGCAGAATTTGCAATACCAGATCCGCAATGCGCTGATCGAAGTCGGACCAGGCGGCGTACTGATGCCGGAACTGGCAACCGAATGGTCGAGCAATGATGATTCGACGGTCTGGACCTTCAAGTTGCGCGAAGGGGTTGAATTCCACAATGGCCAGCCCTTCACCGCCGAAGACGCGGTCTTCTCGGTGAATCTGCACCGTGGCGAAAAGACCATCTCGGTGGTCAAGGCGCTGATGGCCGGCGTGACCGATGTCAAGGCCACCGGCCCGCACGAGATGACCATCACGCTGGAAGGCCCGAACAGCGGCTTCCCGGCCGTCCTGTCCATGGCAGCCACGATCGTGGTTCCGGCGGGCACCACGAATTTCGACGAAGGTATCGGAACCGGCGGCTACATCCTGGAAAGCTACGAACCCGGCGTGAAGGCGCGGGTGACGAAGAACCCGAACTACTGGAAAGAGGGCCGCGCGCATTTCGACGCGGTGGAAATCCTGGCGATCCGGGACGTGAACGCACGCACCACTGCGTTGCGCACCGGCGAGGTCGACGCGATGAACGCGGTCGATGCCACTACCGCCCAGCTGATCAAGGCGATGCCCGGGATCGACCTGATCCAGGTGCAGGGCAAGATGCACTACTGCTTCAGCATGAACCTGTCCGAAACCCCCTATCAGGACCCCGACGTCCGTCTGGCCATGAAACTGGCGATCGACCGCGAGGACATGGTGAACAAGATCCTCGGCGGTTTCGGATCGGTCGCCAACGATCAGCCGATCTCGAGCGCTTACCCGAACCACAATCCCACTCTGCCGCAGCACAGCTACGACCCGGAACAGGCCCGGGCGCTGATGAAGAAAGCGGGTGTCGAAGGTCACAAGCACGTCCTGCACGCATCTGAGACGCCGTTTGCGGGCGCGGTGGATGCCGCGCAGCTTTTCAGCCGGCACGCCGCGGCTGCGGGCATCGACATCGAGGTATCGCGCGAACCGGAGGACGGCTACTGGTCCAACATCTGGGGCAAGACGCCGTTTTTTGCTTCGCGCTGGTCGGGCCGCGCCAACGAAGACCTGATGCTGACGCAGGCCTATTCGCGCGCCAGCCTGGGCAGCTGGAACGCGACCCACTGGGACAACGACGCCTTCAACACCGCGCTGATCGCCGCACGGGGTGAAAAGGACGAGGCCAAGCGCAAGGAGCTGTACTGGGAATGCCAGCGCCTCATCCACGAAGACGGCGGCATGATTGCGCCGATCTGGGCCGACATCCTCGATGCGAAGTCGAGCAAGGTCGCCACAGGCGATCAGGTCGCCAGTGATTGGGACATGGACGGCAACCGCGCATCCGAGCGTTGGTGGTTCGCCGCCTGATCCCGACCGGCGGGCCGCCACTCCCCGGCCCGCCACCCCATTGCAAGCGAGGACAGATGACACAGCCCGCCCGCCCGCTCGACACGGTTCTCTCCGCTCTCGCACCGGTCTTCGGTGACAGGCTGTCCACGACCCAGGCGGTCCGGGACCAGCATACGGCGCTGGAAAGCTGGTTGCCGCCCGATGCGCCCGATGCCGTCGTCATGGTGCGCAGCACCGAAGAGGTGGCCGAGGTGCTGAAGCTGTGCAACGCGCATGGCGTGCCCGTCGTGCCCTTCGGCGCGGGGTCGTCAATGGAAGGCCAGGTCAACGCACCGCAGGGCGGGATCAGCCTGGACCTGTCGGGCATGGACAAGGTGCTGTCCGTCAATGCCGAAGACATGGATTGCACCGTGCAATGCGGCGTCATCCGGCAGCGCCTGAACGAGGATCTGCGCGCATCCGGCCTGTTCTTTCCCGTGGACCTTGGCGCCCATGCGACTCTGGGCGGCATGGCGGCGACCCGTGCCTCGGGCACGACGACCGTGCGCTACGGCTCGATGCGCGAACTGGTTCTGGGTCTGACCGTCGTGCTGCCGGATGGCCGCATCGTCAGGACCGGCGGCAGGGCTCGCAAATCGGCGGCGGGCTATGACCTGACCCATCTTTTCGTCGGCGCAGAGGGCACGCTTGGCGTCATCACCGAACTGACCCTGCGGCTGGCGGGTATCCCCGAGGCGACCAGCACCCTGATGTGCAGCTTCGACAATATCGGTGCGGCGACTGCCGCCGTGGTCACTGCGCTGCAATTCGGGCTTTGCCTGAACCGCATAGAACTGGCGGACGCCGTTCAGATGGCCGCGATCAATGCTCATGGCGGGTCGACCCTGCCCGAAGCCCCGACGTTGTGGATCGAGCTGGCGGGGTCGGCAGCCACGGTGGACCATGATGCCGACGTACTGCGGGACCTGGTTCAGGACGCCGGCGCCACCGGCATGGAGCAAGCCGAGAACGCGGAGGCCGCCGCCGCGCTCTGGCGCATCCGGCATTCGGCGCTCTACGCCTCCCGTGCGCTGCGGCCCGGGATCAAGGGCCTGTCGACTGACGTTTGCGTCCCGGTCTCCGCCCTGCCCGCCTGCATCGAGGGCATCACGGAGGTGGTCCGGTCGACCAGCATCCAAGCGCCCCTGATTGGCCATGTGGGCGACGGCAACTTTCACATGGTGCTGCTGTTCGACCCCGAAGACCCCAACGAAACTGCCGAGGCACGCCATATCAATAGCAAGTTGATCGAGCTGGCCCTGTCTCTTGGTGGCACCTCGACCGGTGAGCATGGCGTTGGGCTGGGAAAGAAAGGCTACATGGCCGCTGAACACGGCACCGCGCTGGACCTGATGCGCGATCTCAAACGCTGTATCGATCCGGCCAATATCATGAATCCCGGCAAGATCTTCGATCTGTGACCAAAGGAACGCCAATGAACCCCGACCTGATCCGCCCCGAGATCGCGGCCCTGCCGACTTATAACGCCGGTCTCGCACTCGACCGGTTCCGCGCGCATTACGGCATCGACTGCCAGGCCAAACTGGACAGCAACGAGAACCCCGCGGGCCCCTGCCCGGGTGTCGTGGAGGCGATCCGCGAAGAAGCCACGGGCATCTCTCGATATCCGGATGCAGGCAACGCCGACCTGCGCGGGGACCTTGCCGACGCGACCGGCGCATCCCCCGACCGGATCATTGTCGGCAACGGGTCCGAGGACCTGATCGGCGCACTTTTTCGCACGGTGCTGCGCCCCGGCGACCATGTCGTCACGATCTGCCCCAGTTTCGGCCTGCATGAATTCGGCGCGCTGGCCTGCGGCGCCCATGTCACCAAGGTGCCTTTCGAAGCGGACTGGTCCTTCCCGATCGACGGCTTGATCCACGCGATGTCCAAAGAGGCCCCGCGCGTGCTGATCTTTTCCTCGCCCAGCAACCCGGCCGGACCGGCAATTTCTCCGTCAGACTTCGACGCTGTCCTGAAGGCGACACCGCCCGAGACACTGGTTGTCTTCGACGAAGCCTATCTGGAATACCTCGACGCCGACGCCCGGTTCGATGCCATGGGCCGGCTGGCGGCCGGACCCAACCCGTGGATCGTGCTGCGTACGTTTTCCAAGGCCTACGGCCTTGCCGGGATACGGGTCGGCTATGGCATCGCCTGCGCCCCAGAACTCGTCGCGCAGATGATGAAGGCCCGCAATCCGTTTGGCGTCAATGCGCTGGCGGTCGCCGCCGCGCGGGCAGCGCTGCGCGATCCCGACTACCTCGCCCGGTCGGTGCGATCCGCCATCGAGGGCCGCGCCGCCCTGACCGCCGGACTGACGCAAACTGGCTTTGCCTGCGCCCCGAGCCAGACCAACTTCGTGTTCTTCGATACCGGGCAGACGGCCACCGATTTCGCCGAAGCCCTGCGTCACAAGGGTGTGCTGATCAAACCCTGGCTCGAAGAGCCTTACACCAGCTGGGCCCGGGTGACGGTCGGTACGGCACGGGAAAACCAGTATTTCCTGGACGCGGTCGCATCCATGCGTTGCCCCGCCTGACGGCAACCAGGCCGGCCTGCCAGCCCGTGTCCAAATCATGGGCTGGCAGATCCAGGCGCACTGGCCTTGTGCCGGGCCGCCCGGCCCGGAAAGGACTGTCGGGTGCGACCGTCACGCCAGCCGCACCACCACGCAACGCCCCTTCTGCCCGACGTCGATGCAGCCTCCCTGCCCCAACCCGAAGGCCCCGCACGGCAACGCGTCTTCTGCCAATGTGACACGTCCGTCCATGCACAGAACCCCGGTCTGCCCCGAGCCACTTTCGATCGTTGCCGGACCGTCGATCACCTCGACCGACGCCTTCACATATCGGGGATCGTAGATCAGGTTCAGATTGCGCACTGGTCCATTTACCATGTGGCTGTCGACTGGCGCATCGCCGGAAAAGGTCAACGGCCGGAACGGTCGTGCCCGAAGCACGCCCCCCGGCGCGTGCAGGTCCAGCCCTTGCCCCTCGATCACCGTCAGGATCCGGGTCTGCCCCTCGAAGGCCGAGAACGGCCCATCCGTCGAGACTTCGGCGATGCTGATGCGCCACCGCCATGGCTCGCCCTCGTCGCGCAGGATCTCGTGCGTGACGCCGCCGCCGTTCTTCCAGGCCGTCGTTTTGAAGTCATCGGGCGTCACGATGCGGAACATGACGGGGCGCTCCTTGGTTTTCGGCCGGGGCTGATGCGCTGGCGCGGGGTCCGGGGTCGTAAGTGAAATGCCTGCCCCTGAGAAAGAAGCAAGCAAGGCGTCCGGGTGCGTTCAGGTTTCCGGCGGTGGGGTCGCGGCGGGCGCGCCCATGGTCTTGGCCATCTCCGGCCCGCCATATCCCGCGATCATCGCATCCTGATCGGCAAACGCCAAAGCGTTCACCTCGGCCGGGTCGCAGATCGCGTGAAGCTCGTCCGTGAGATCGGCGAGCACCTTTGCGCAGGCGGGATCGGCGGCACGGTCGGTCGTCTCTTCCGGGTCGGCCTCCAGATCGAAGAGTTCCGGCTCGAAGCCTTGGTAGTGGATCAGCTTCCACCGCCCCTTGCGCAGCATGAAGGCGCCGGAGACCGCCCCGATGGCGTGATACTCCGAGAAAATGACGCGTTCCGGCTTTTCCGGGCGCTCGGCGATGTCGTAGAGGCTCTCGCCGGGGCGCTCTCCTTCGAGGGTTGCGTCGAAATGATCGATGATGGTCTCCGAGATGTCGAGCAGGCTGACGGGCGTGGCGCAGGTGCCGGGCGTGATGCCGGGTCCTGCGACGATGAGGGGCACGGCGACCGATTCCTCGTACATGTTGCCTTTGCCCCAAAGCCCGCGCGCCCCGACGTTGTCGCCGTGGTCCGAACTGTAAATCACCGTCGTGTCCTCAAGTTGGCCATTGGCCTCGAGCGCATCCATCAGCTTGCCGATGTTGTCGTCCAGGAAAGTGCACAGCGCAAAGTAGCAGGCCGCCGCCAGCCGCCGTTCGTCATGGTCGCGGAAACCGTTGTCGACGATCAGCGCGCTGTTCTGCTTGTCGACCCATGGGTGGTTCTCGAACCCGTCCATCGTGTGCAGCTTGAAGGGCGGCAGGCTGTCGAGCGGGTACATGTCGAGGTATTCCTGCGGCACGATCAGCGGGAAATGCGGCGCGACGAGGCCCACATAGAGGCACCAGGGATCGGGGCGCGTTGCGGCGTCCTTCAGCCAGTCCTCCGTCCGGGTGACGACCGCCCTGTCGTATCGGGTATAGTTGCTGTCACCCGGGCCGATGTACGGGCCGAGCATTCGGACATCCTTGTTCACGCGCTCTTCTTCCCGGCGCATGGAGGCCCAGACCATACCGACACCGTCGGCGACCTGCATCGGGATATGCTCCACGTCGAAGCCCGCCGGGTCTTCGTTGCTGCGGTAGTGCAGCTTGCCGATGGATTCGACGCGGACGCCTTTTGACTGCAACGCGTGACCCCAGCCGCGCGGTTCACCGGCGTAGGGCATGGCGTTGTCCCAGAGCCGGATGTCGTGCACGTGGCGCCCGGTGGCAAAGGCCGCGCGGGCCGGCACACAGATCGGACAGGGCGTGTAGGCATCAGTGAACCGGATGCCCCGCGCGGCCAGCCGGTCGAGGTTGGGCGTCTTGACCAGCGGGTGCCCGGCGCAGGACAGCGCCCGCGCCTGGTGTTCATCTGAAAGGATCACGAGAAGATTTTTTGATCGGGTCATGTGTCCAGTCCATCGGGGAGTTCAGAGACCTCGGCAGCGCGGGTCAGTTTCAGCAGCATGGTGCGGATGACATTACGCTCGTCTTCCGAAAGCGCCTGCATCAGGAATGCGTTTCGGGCGTCGACAACCGGCGCCAGCCGGTGCAGCGTTTCGCGCCCCGCCTCGGTAAGGGACAGACAAAACTGGCGTCCGTCGCGGGGGTGCGTCGACAGCGACACGAGGCCTCGTGCCTGCAGCTGGTTCACGGTTTTGGAAAACTGGCTCTTGTCGAAACCGAGCACCTTGCGAAGCGCGGTCGACCCCTCGGCCACGCCCAGGCCTACGACGCGAATGATGCGCCATTGCGGCAGCGTCAGATCGCTGTGGCGCGCGATCAGGGCGCGGCCCTGCGCGGAGAGTTTCTGTTCCAACTGATGAATCAGGAAGCTCACCGGAAAGGCGTCCCGGACCCGGGAGGCCGCCGTCGTGTCGTCGTTTTGCGTGCCCATGCCGCACCACCTTTCTGCGGACTTTGCTGCACCAATCTGGTGGATAATTCAACCAAATAACCTGCTGTTCTTCCGGGGGAGTGGGCAAAACTTGGGGGTGTATGAGCATGCTGGTGGTTCATTAAGCGGGGAACTGCCATGAACGTGCGGATTATTGTCGAGACGACCGTGAGAACGGAACCACGAAGAGGCGTCGTCTCGGTCGTTTGTCCCGCCTGTTTCGGCATGCGCAACCTGAGGGGCTCGGGTTGTTGCTCGAAGATGCCAAGACGATCCTGGGACAATTGCAGAATGCGATCCTGCTCGACCAGATCGAGGAAATTTCCGAAGCCGGCGAGATCTGTCCTGACTGCGGCACGGTGCGAGCCATCCATGATGATCGGTAGAGGGTGCTGGACAGGCACTTCGGCAGGTTTCGTATAAAGGCTCCGCGCATTCGCCGCTGGGCCTGCAATGGCAAATCCAACGTCGCCCTGGGCGGGCCGTTTTCGCCTCTCGCTCACTTTTCCCGGATCGGTCGCCCCCGGAACTGCGGCGCCTTCAGTCCGAACTTGGAGCGCGCCATTCCTTCCGGGAAGCGGCGCCGAATGAGATGGTCACCAAAGGGAGCACATCGCGTGGCCGTTGTCCCCGCCGCCGTTCTCGACGGTCGGCTACCCGGCGCGTACCAAAGAGCAGCCGCATGACCCCCAAGTTTTGCCAACTCCCGAATTACACTCCCGCACCTTGGCCAAGCGCGAATCAGGCGTACACATTCTGCTCTATGGCCCTCCCAGCACAAGCAAGGCCGAATTCGCCAAGATGCTGGCGCGCGAGGTCGGCGTAGAGCTACGCGCCGCATGCATATGTTGCGGGGCGCGCCCGGTTGGTCGTCTAGAGATGCCGCCGTTGAACAGCCCGCATAGACTGCTCCAACAAGTCGGTGGATTGCTGTCCGAACATCCGAAAATACCTGTCGTTCTTTGGGCCTATGCCATGCTCTGCGCTGAACGAGCCGCCGAAAGCCCGCACCGCCTGATCCATGACGCAATCGCGCAAGCTGCGTTCGAACTCATCGTCAAGTGGGCCGTTCCTCTTGACGAGGTTGAAGTGCAAGCCTCCGTCGCCCAAATGGCCAAAATCACAGATTTCGACCATTGGAAAGTTCTGCGCGAGCAGCCCAGTCATTGCGGTCCGAAAGGCGATGACCTTGTCGCGTGTGAATCCAAGGTCGAAGGCAATCAACGGACCCGCGGCCTTGACCCCCTCGGACAAGGCGTGGCGCAAGGCCCAGATTTCCTGCGGGCGCCCAAAGAAGGCATCCGCGACCGGCGCATCCGCAATGTCCCAAGCCTCGGCCAGCACGGCTTCGAGAACGTCCTGGAGCGGCGTATCCCAAGGTGCGCTCGTCGGACGCGAGAGTTCGATCAACAGCGCCGTTTCGGGAATTTCCCCCCGTGGGAACGGGTTCTTCAGCGACGCGGCGTGGCGAAACGCATACCCCATTGCAGCGCGCGACATGAATTCAAACGCGGACAAGAGCGGCCCTGCGCGCGTTTCCAGATGCCGCAGAAGGGTCAGCATCGCCTCATCGCCGCTTGGAACGACAAGTGCGGTCGCCTGTTCCGCCACAACCGGTTCAAGGTTGAGGATCGCCTCCGTGATCGTACCGAACCAGCCGGAGGACCCGATATGCAGATGCTTCCAGTCCGGGCCGGTATTGTCCTTTCGCACCGGCGACCCCAGCCGCAGCACCTCGCCATCGTCCAGAACGACGGTCAGGCCCAGCGTGTTGCGCCGCACATCCCCGTAGCGCAGGAAACGGCCGCCCCCGGTATTGGTTGCCACCATTCCGCCGATCATCGGGTCCGACCCAAGGTCGATGGGAAAGAACAGCCCATGTTCCGCCAGCCGATCATTGACCTCGGACAGCCGGAACCCCGCGCTGACCCGAAGCGACCGATTGGCAAGATCCAGCTCGAACGTCTCGCGCAGGCGCGACAGGCTGAGCACCGCCGTATCGCCGACATCATCGGGTACAGAGGCGCCGACAAGCCCGGTATTGCCGGATTGGGCGACAAACGGCCTGCCCGCCCGACCACAATGGCGAATGCAGTCCGCCACCTGATCCGTCGTTTCCGGCAGGAACACCACGGGGCTACGGCCAACCTCGCCGCGCACGCCCTGAAGATAGGCCGCCATGTCCTGCGGTTCGGTCAGCGTCCTTATCCCGGCGGGCCCCGTCATGCGGCGCTGACCTTCAACTGGTTCAAGGCCGCGACCAGCGAGTCCGATTGCATCGCCTCGTACAGCGCGAATTCGTCGGCGACCGACTTGCCAAGCGCGACCTCGAAACTGGCGCGGTTGGAGGCGGCCTGCGTCTCGCTCCGGGCCTCGTCCCCGAGATTGGATTGAAAGATGCCCGCCGCGCTGACCGGCAGGAAGTCCTCGTAGATGATCGGGCTCAGCGTCAGGGCGCCCGCGTCCAGCAGCGCCGACACATCCGTGCCCGTCGCGGGCGCTTCGCCCCGGCCGTATTTGAAATAGGCCAGCCCCTGATCGTGCAGGTCGCGCCAAGTGTCGGGGAAGGCGGCAAAGACCTCTTGCAGTTTCGCGACGTACTCTTCGGCGTTCGAGCCATCCGCCGCCGGGAGGATCGCGGCCCGCACCTCGGCCAGCAATTGATCATACAGCGCCCGGCCCTTGGGCGTCAGCGCCGCGCCGCGTTGTTCGATCTCACCAAAGCGGGCGGTGTGGTGCCCCTCTGTCCAGCCCGCCCCCTCGGGAAAGCGCACGGCCTCGTTCAGCGCCTTGAAGGCCGTCTGCCGCAGCAGGATCGGGCAGCTGCGGCGCGGCGGGCCTTCGACGACGGCCTTGGCGGGCAGGCCCCGGGCGACCATACCCGCCTGTGCCGCGTCGATATCCAGCGTGCGCGGCGTCAGATGGTTGATGTGCGGCCCCTTGAACGACACCACGTCGGCGATCAGCCGGTGCGCGTCGATCAGGGCACCAAAGGTCGCGGCATCGACACAGGCGTCGGAATGCCAGCGGAAGGTTTCCAGCACCTCGGCAACGAACTGTTTCGCGTCGGCCTCGTCCAGCCCGCCCTGTGCCTCGGCCTTTTCGGTCAGCGCAACGGCACCCTCGGTAAAGATCCTGCGGCGCGCCAGCGTCTCGGCGGCCTTGTGGCGCAGGGCCTCGTCCGCGATCAGTTCCAGCCGCAGGAGCGAGGTGAACACCCGAAAGGGGTTTTCCGCCAGATCCGCCCGCGCCACGGGGCGGAAGGCGGTGGAATGAACCGGAACAGAGGCAATCGACAGGTCGTAATAGCCCACCGGCTCCATGCCCATCACGGCAAAGACGCGCGCCATCATGGCCAGTTCTTCGGCTGTGCCCAGCCGGATCGCGCCGTGGCGTTCAGCGCTGATGCGCGCGGTGTCCTCGCCCGGGGTCAGCGCCAGCGTGTTGCCGGACCTGTCCAGCACCTCGGCATTCACCTCTTCGACGATCTCGACCAATGTCCCGTAGGCCGGAACCTCCTTGCGGTACATCAGCGACATGGCAGCCGAGAAATCGGCACGGATCTTGTTTGCGGATACTTTCATGGGTTCGGTCCCTTGGCGCCTAGAAGCGCCCGTTTGCAAAATGGGTCAGTGTTGCACCCAGCTCGTAGTAAAGCCCCTTGGCGGAGGCGTGTTTTTCAGCCAGTGGATCGACAAGGCCCAGCGGCAGATCGCCGGTGCCAAGCGCCCAGCCCGCCGCCGCCTTGCCAAAGACCGTGCCGGGCCCGATACCCCGCCCGCTATAGCCGAGGATCGAGATGCCGTTGCGGCCCCGGCGTTCCACGCGGGGCAGGTAGGTGCCGGTCATGGCGATACGCCCCGTCCAGTCCTGCTCGAACGGGATGCCCGCAAGCTGCGGGAACAGCTTTGCCAGTTTCCGTTCGGCCCAGCCGCGATGCAGCGCCCCGCCAAAGCCGTCGAGATTGCCGAGCGCGCCAAAGATCATCCGACCGGACTGATCCAGCCGGAAAGACGACATGACAAGCGCCGTGTCCCAGCACCCCTCACCGCCGCCCAGGATGTCGCGCCGGAGGTCCTGTGGCAGGGGGGGCGTCGCCAGCTGAAAGAAATGCGCCGGGATCACGGCATTGTCGTCTGCGGCCCCGGTGCCATAGCCGTTGACCGCCTGGATCAGCTTGGCCGCGCGCACCTCGCCTTCAGCGGTGCGGACGATCCAGCCCTTGTCCGTCTCGTCGATTGCCAGCGCGCCGGAGCGCTCAAAAAGGGCGGCCCCCTGCGCGGCGGCAGCGCGCGCCAGCCCCTGCACATAGGCCAGAGGCTGAATCGTTCCGGCGCGCGCGTCCCAGAGCGCCCCGTGATAGGCCCGGCTGCCCGTGCGCCGGGCGGTTTCCGCCGCATCCAGCAGCCTGACCGGGGCGCCGCGCCTTTCCTGTTGGGCAAAGCGGTTTTCGAGATCGCGCATTCCGGCTGCGGAATGGGCGCAATGCAGGGTGCCCTTGCGGGTGGCCTCACAACGGATCTGGTGTTGCTCGATCAGGCCAAAGACCAGCGCCGGCCCCTCGGCAAGCGTTGCATTCAAGGCCGCGCCCGCCGTTTGGCCAAGCTTTTCCTCGACCTGGTCCGGGGGCGTCCAAAGCCCGGCATTCACCAGTCCGACATTGCGGCCGGACCCACCGTAGCCGATGCTGCGCGCCTCAAGCAGCGCAACGGACGCCCCGGCGGCGACCAGATGATAGGCCGCCGAGACGCCGGTGAACCCGCCGCCGATGACAACAACATCCACCTCGATCGCCCCGGACAGGGGCGACCATTGGTGGCGTTCCGCCGCGGTCCGCGACCAGAGGTTATCGAGCGCCGCGTCTCCCATCAGATTTCAAAGGAAATGCCCTGCGCCAGCGGCAGCTCGCGCGAGTAGTTCACGGTGCTGGTCTGGCGGCGCATATAGGCGCGCCATGCATCCGAGCCGCTTTCACGCCCGCCACCGGTCTCCTTTTCTCCCCCGAAGGCACCTCCGATCTCGGCCCCCGAGGGACCGATATTGACGTTGGCAATGCCACAGTCAGACCCTTGGGCGGACAGGAAATACTCGGTCTCGCGCACATCCGTCGAGAAGATGCAGGACGACAGCCCCTGCGGGACGGCGTTTTGCAGGGCGATGGCCTCATCGAGGTCCGCGTATTTCATCGCATAGAGGATCGGGGCGAAGGTCTCGGTATGGACCACGTCGGATTGCGCAGGCATCTCGACAATCGCCGGGCTGACATAGGCCGCATCGGGGAACTGGTCGGTCAGGGCACGGCCGCCGCCATGCACGGTGCCGCCCTCTGCCCGGGCCTGTTCCAACGCCTTGTCCATCGCGGACAGCGCGCCCGCGTCGATCAGCGGGCCGACCAGCGTGCCTGCCTCCAGCGGGTTGCCGATGGCGAGGCCCTCATAGACTTTGGCAAGGCGCGGAACCAGCTGGTCGTAAACATCTTCGTGCACGATCAGACGGCGCAGCGAGGTGCAACGCTGCCCCGCCGTCCCGACCGCCGAGAAGACGATGGCGCGCACGGCCATCTCCAGATCGGCGGAGGGTGCGACGATCATCGCGTTGTTGCCGCCCAGCTCCAGGATCGTCTTGCCGAGTCGCTTGGACATGTCGGCCGCCACGGCCTTGCCCATGGGCACGGAGCCGGTGGCCGAGATCAGCGCCACGTCGCGCGATGCCGTCAGCACCTCGCCCAGATCGCGTTCGCCGATCAGCGTCTGGATCAGCCCTTTGGGCGCATCGTCGCCAAAGGCCGCCATGGCGCGGTCGCAAATCTTCTGGATGGCCAGCTGTGTCAGCGGCGTTTTTTCCGAGGGCTTGGCGATCACCGGGTCGCCGCAGACCAGCGCCAGCGCCGCGTTCCAGCACCAGGGCGCCGCCGGAAAGTTGAACGCCGTGATGATGCCGCAGATGCCGATCGGGTGCCATGTCTCGCGCATGGAATGGCCCGGACGTTCCGAGGCGATGGTCAGGCCATACAACTGCCGCGACAGGCCCACGGCGAAATCGCAGATGTCGATCATCTCCTGCACTTCGCCCAGGCCCTCCTGGTAGATCTTGCCGCATTCCAGCGTCACGAGGCGACCAAGGTTTTCTTTTTCACGGCGCAGCTCTTCGCCGAGCAGGCGAACCAGTTCGCCGCGGCGCGGAGCGGGCACCTTGCGCCATGCCTCGAAGGCACGCACGCCGGTGGCAATCGCCGCCTCGGCATCGGCGATGGAGTGCATGGGCACCCGGGCGATCTCGCTGCCGTCGACGGGGGTGGTGACGGACAGGGTTCCGCCGGTGGTTTCGGCGGCCGTCAGGCCGCACACATCTAGAATATCCTGGTAGGTCATGTCGGGACTCCGTCAGTTGGGTGTCAGAACGGCCACGGCCCGCTGCAGGCGGGCGCAACCCTCTTCGAGGTCGGAACGCGCATAGGCGTAGGAAAGTCGGAAATGGCCCGGCAAGCCAAAGGCACGCCCGGGCACGATGGCAAGCCCGGCAGAGGCAAGGACGTGGCCGCAAAAATCGGCATCGGTTTCCAGCACGGTGCCCTCCGGTGTCTTGTGCCCCAGCACACCGGCGCAGGACGGAAAGACGTAGAAGGCCCCATCGGGCACAGGGCAGTCGATGCCGGGAATGGCGTTCAGCGCGTCGAGCACATAGTCCCGGCGGGCGCGGAACGCGTCGCGGCGGTCGTCGATATGCTGCATGTCCCCGGTCACGGCGGCCACGGCTGCGGCCTGCGCGATGGAACAGGCCCCCGAGGTGACCTGCCCCTGGACCGCCGTCATCGCGTCGATCAACGCGGGCGGGGCAATGCCCCAGCCGATCCGCCATCCGGTCATGGCGTGCGCCTTGGACACGCCATTGATGAGCATAGTTCGATCCGCAAGCTCTGGGCAGGCCTGCCGGAAGGACGTGAACGGCGCATAGCAGATCAGGTCATAGATCTCGTCAGAGGCGATCCAGACATGGGGGTGGCGCTTCAGGACCGCGCCCAGTGCCGCCAGCTCTGCCGCGGTGTAGACGGCGCCGGTGGGGTTGGAGGGCGAATTCAACAGCAGCCAGCGCGTGCGCGGCGTGATCGCGGCCTCCAGCTGCTCGGGGGTCATCTTGAACCCGGCTTCGGCGCCGCAGCGCAGCTTCACCGTTTCGCCACCTGCCAATGCGACCATGTCGAAATAGCTGCTCCAGCAGGGCGCGGGCACCACGACCTCGTCACCGGGGTCGAGCGTGGCCAGGAACATGTTCGCCAGAACCTGCTTTGCGCCGGTCGAGACGATGACATTCGCCGGCGCGACGCCCGCCGCGTCGGCGACCGCCTTGCGCAGGGCCGGCAGGCCGGATGTGGGCATATAGCGCGTGACGCCGTTCTGCATTGCCAGGGTTGCCGCCTTGCGAACATGGGGTGGGGTCGGGAAGTCCGGTTCACCCGTGCTTAATGCCAAAACATCATGACCCGAGGCGCGCAGTCGCGCAGCCGCTTCCGAAATCGCGACGATCTCGGACAGCGCCATACCATCTATTCTGCTTGATTTTCTTAGCATTTCGGCCCTCGTGAGTTCTGTGTATTTGACACATCGCCGCGAACCATGAGAAACGCCTTTATCAAATACATCATGCAAAAGCCTCATACCTATGCGCCATCCCAAACGGTTCCTTCCACCGATGACGGCCTTGCGTGCGCTGGAATCCTTTGAGCGCACCGGCAACGTGACCGAGACCGGGCATGAAATCGGCGTCTCGCAAAGCGCGGTGAGCCGCCAACTCAAGGTGCTGGAGGATTACCTTGGAACCTCGTTGTTCCTGCGCGACAGGAAAAGCATCACGCTGACCCCGGCGGCGCGGGACTATTGCACCCAGATCAGAAGCGCCCTCGACAAGATCGGAACCGCCAGCCTGCGCCTGAAGGCGAACCCGGGCGGCGGGCAGCTGAACATCGCGATGTTGCCGGCCTTTGGCGTGCGTTGGCTGGCACCGCGCCTGCCGGATTTTGTCGCGCAGCACCCCGAAGTGACGGTGAACCTCAGCACCCGCCTGAGACCTTTCGATTTTGCGACAGAGCCGTTTCACGGTGCGGTGCATTTCGGCGAACGCGACTGGGCCGATGTCTGCTATCTGGAACTGATGCGCGAATATGTCGTGCCGGTGGCCTCGCCAAAACGGGCCGCCGCGCGCAAGGGCGATGCGTTGAGCGATCTTTTCCAGCTGCCGCTCTTACATCTCGATACGCGGCCGGATGCCTGGGAAAAATGGGCGCGGCTTCTGGGCCACCCGCTGCAAAGCCCGGTCGGTATGCTGTTCGACCAGTTCGCCTCCATGATCCAGGCCGCCCTGCACGACATGGGGGCAGCGCTGGTTCCAACCTTTCTGATCGAGCGCGAACTTGAGGAAGGTCGTCTTGTCGCGCTTTGGCCCGAGAGTTCGGTCAGCATCGGCACGTACTATTTCGTCTGGCCCAAGGACGACATCGATTACCATCCACGGAATATGTTTGTGGATTGGCTGAGCAACGCCAGAGACACCGGGCTCGGCATCGACTGATCGTTGCGGTGCATTTTGCGGCACCCCCGACCGGACAGATCGACCGGCGGGGATGCACGCTTGCCGCGCCGTCAGTCCAGCGTATTCAGAACATCGCGCAGGGTGTCGACCAACTGGTCGATCTGCTCCCTGGAAATAATCAGCGGCGGAGACATTGCGATGATGTCACCCGTCGTCCGGATCAGAATCCCCTTGTCATAGGCCTTGAGGAACGCGTCAAACGCGCGTTTTGTCGGTTGTCCGGCAATCGGTTCCAACTCGACCGCGCCGATCAGCCCTTCGTTGCGAATGTCGATGACATGGCGCGCGTCGGCGAGGCTGTGCAGGGCCTCTTGCCAATAGGGCGCCAGTTCGGCGCAGCGCTCGAAGAGGCCCTCTTCGCGGTAGGTGTCCAGCGTGGCGATACCCGCCGCCGCCGCAATCGGGTTGCCGGAATAGGTATAGCCGTGAAACAGTTCGATCAGATGTTCGGGTCCCTGCATGAAGGCATCGTGGATCGCGCCCGATGCAAAGACCGCCCCCATCGGGATCACGCCGTTTGTCAACCCCTTGGCCGTGGTCATCATGTCGGGCGTCACGCCGTAGTGCTGCGCGGCAAAGGCGCTGCCAAGCCGGCCGAAGCCGGTGATCACCTCGTCGAAGATCAGCAGGATGCCATGCTTTGCCGTGATCTCGCGCAGGCGTTGCAGATAGCCCTTGGGCGGCAGCAGCACGCCCGTCGATCCGGCCATCGGCTCGACGATCACGGCGGCAATCGTCTCGGCCCCGTGCAGCGCGACGATGCGCTCCAGCTCGTCCGCCAGATGGGCGCCATGCTCTGGCTGGCCCCGGCTCATGCTGTTTTCGGGGATATGCGTATGGGGCAGATGATCGACCCCGGCCAGGAGCGACCCAAAGACCTTGCGGTTGTTGACGATCCCGCCAACCGAGATCCCGCCGAAGTTCACGCCGTGATACCCGCGTTCCCGCCCGATCAGCCGGGTGCGCTGACCCTCGCCGCGCGCCCTGTGATAGGCCAGCGCGATCTTCAGCGCCGTTTCGACGGATTCCGAGCCAGAGTTGGTATAGAACACATGGTCGATGCCGTCCGGAGCCAGATCGACCAGCCGGTTGGCCAGCTCAAAGGCCAGCGGGTGCCCCATCTGGAAGGCGGGCGCATAGTCCAGTTCGGCCACCTGGTGCTGCACGGCCTCGGTGATCTTGGGCCGGCAATGGCCCGCATTGCAGCACCACAGACCGGCGGTGCCATCCAGCACCTGGCGACCGTCAGAGGTGGTGTAATGCATGTCCCTGGCGGCGGTAAACATGCGCGGATTGGCCTTGAACTGCCGGTTTGCCGTGAACGGCATCCAGAAGGCGTTCAAATCGTTCGGTTTTGCGTCAAGCATCGTGGTCTCCTGAAGAAAGGGCGTCAGCCGCCCCATGTGTCCGAAAGCGTGAACCCCTGCGGGAACGGGTCCGTGGGGTCGAGGCCGATCTGCGTCATGCCGTAGATCCAGCACTGGCCGGAAATCCGGTTGCGGGTGGCGGCGTAGGGGCCCACATCGGTTGTCCCCAGGAACTCGGTCTGGAATTCGCCGCCGATGATCGACCGCGAGACGATGACATCGCCCGGGCTGACCCGACCATGGGCGTTCTGCACGGCCATGTTGGCGTTCGAACCGGTGCCGCAGGGCGAGCGATCCGCGCGGCCCGGGCGCAAGGTCGTGCAGGTGCGCAGAGCGCCGTCGGCGTCGGTGTCGCGGAACATGACATAGGCCAGCCCGCTCAGCGCCGGGATCGTCGGATGCGGGGCGGGTTCCTGTTCGGCGATGCGATTGCGCAGCGCCACGCCAACGGTTGCCAGCGCACGTGCGTTTTCCGGGGCGATGGTCAATCCGACCTGGGCCACGTCCACCAACGCATAAAAAACCCCGCCGAAACAGAGATCGTAGTCGATTGCGCCATGCTCGGGCGTGTCGATCTGCCCGGCCTTGGCCAGAAACGACGCGGGCATATCCAGCGCAACCCGCGTGACCTTGCCGCCCTCGCAGCGTGCCACCGCGCGCACCAGCCCCGCCGCCGTATCGAAGGTGACGACGGTTTCGGGCTCGATCATCGGGATCATGCCGGTTTCCAGCATGGCGGTCGTGGCACACATGGCGTTCGAGCCGGACATGGCGTGCGCCTGATCCGGTTGAAGGATGATCAGCCCCACATCCGCCGCCGGATCGCAGGCGGGCGTCAGCAGGCAGAACGACCCGGCCGGGCCGGATCGCGGTTCCGAGCACAGAAACCGCCGCAGGCTGTCGTCCACCGTGTTCAGATGCAGCAATTTCTCGGCCATGGTGGAGCCGGGCACGTTCAGCACGCCCCCGGTGATCACGCGGCCAATCTCGCCCGCGCAATGCACATCCACGGTTTGCAGGGTTCGGGTCCAACGCATATCGCTCTCCTATGCCACGGCCTGGGCGCCGGTGATCTCGACCACCGATCCGCACAGATAGCCCGCCTCGTCGCTGGCGAGAAAGGCCACCAGCGCGGCGATCTCCTCGGGCTCGCCGATCCGGCCATAGGGCACCAGACGATTGAGATCGTCGATGCTGCGGCCCGACCGCGCGAGGTTACTCTCAAGCATGGGCGTTCGCACTTCGCCGGGGGCCACGGCATTGACCCGGATCTTGTCCGGTGCGCAATCGCGCGCAAGGTTCTGGGTGAAGGCCACCACAGCCGCCTTGGTCGTATTGTAGGCGATATGACCCGGCGCCGGGTGCAGGCCCCATTGGCTGGCGGTGTTGACGATGGCCCCGCCGCCCTGGGCCTGCATCTGCGGAATGACGGCCTGGCACATATGAAACAGCGCATCGACATTGACCGCGAAAGAGGCCTGCCAGTCGTCCGCAGTGAGTTCCATCAGGGCGCCGCGCCGCATCAGACCGGCATTGTTGCACAGCACGTGGATGCCGTCGGGGGCGATGCCTTCGACGAAGCCGCGAATGGCGGCGGGGTTCGTCAGATCGACGTCATGTGCCGTGCCGCCGATGTCCTGCGCGAGGCTTTCCGCCGCCGCGCCGTTCCTGTCCACGATGCGCACCAGCGCGCCCTCGGCGGCCAGCCGCCGGCAGATCGCCGCGCCAATACCACCGGCCCCGCCGGTCACAATGGCAACCTTGTCCTTGAAACGCATCATCGCCTCACCTCATCTGGCTTGCGCCGTTGACATCCAGCACCGCCCCCGACAGCGACACCTGAGAGGGCCGCAGGACAAAGGCGACAAGTTCCGCGATCTCGTCGGTTTCCGCCATGCGGCCAGTCGGGATGCCCGCCAAGGCCGCCGCCGCCCCGTGTTCCGCCACATAAGCCTCTGACATCGCTGTCCTGACCCAGCCCGGCGCGATGGCCAGGGCCTGAATGTTGTCCGGACCAAAGCCGCGCGCGATGCTTTGCGTCAGGTTGATCAGCGCGGCCTTGGTCGCACCGTAGGACATGGCCTCGGCCCGGTACCCCCCCTGCCCCGCGCGCGAGGCGATATTGACGATGCGGCCACCGCCATGAGTGCGGAAATGTCCGATGGCCGCGCGGCACAGGTCCGCCGCCGCCATCAGGTTCAGCTGGATGTCGGACGCCCAGACCCTGTGCCAGTCGTCCAGCGCGTCATCGACGGACGAGGGTGTCAGCTGCCCCGCGTTGTTCACCAGCGCGTCGATGCGGCCCATCTGCGCCTCTGCCTCTCGCCACAGGGCGGTGGGCCCATCGGGCGTCGACAGGTCGGCCTGAATGGCAATGGCATCGCCCAGGTCCGACGCCAGCGCCCGCGCTGCATCGCCGCTGCGCGCGTAATGCAGGGCCACGCGCGCGCCGTCCTGCGCCAGCTGGCGGGCGATGGCACAACCGATCGATCCGGTCGCGCCCGTCACCAGCACGCATTTGTCTGACAGGGGCGCGGTCATTCCTTGATGTACCAGCCCCAGGGGCGATGCGCGTCCCAGGTCGTGATCTGCTTGGTCTCAAGGTAGTTGTTCAGACCCCATTCGCCCAATTCGCGGCCGAAACCCGACTGCTTGTAGCCGCCCCACGGCGCCTCGGTGAAGGTCGGTTGGGAACAGTTGACCCAGACGATCCCGGCGCGAAAGGCACGGGCAACGCGCTCTGCCCGCTCAAGATCCTTGGACATGACCGCCGCCCCCAGGCCGAAGCGCGTATCATTGGCAAGGCGGATGGCCTCTTCCTCGGTCTTGAAGGGTTTGACGCAGACCACCGGGCCAAAGATTTCCTCGGTCCAGATGGTGGCGTCTTCGGGAACATCGGCAAAGATCGTCGGTTCGACATAGCAGCCGTCTTCGAGACCCGCGGGAATGCCGCCGCCGGACACAAGACGCGCCTCGCGCTTGCCGGTTTCGATCCAATCCAGCACCTTGTCGTGCTGCGACTTGCTGACCAGCGGCCCAAGCAGGACGCCCTCGTCCAACCCGTGCCCGATCTTGATCTTGCGCGCCTCGGTCACGAGACGGACCATCACCGCCTCATAGGCGCTGTCCTCGATCAGAACACGCGAGGTGGCAGAACAGACTTCGCCCTGATTCCAGAAAATACCGAAGAGGATCCACTCCACCGCTTCCTCAATCGGCGTATCGGCGAAGACGACCAGCGGGGATTTGCCGCCCAGCTCCAGAGACACCGCCTTGATGTCGCGAGCGGCGGTGGCCATGATCCGCGATCCGGTCGGCACCGACCCGGTGAACGCCAGCTTGTCGACCAGCGGATGTTCGGTCAACGGCTGCCCGGCCTCGGGGCCAAAGCCCGTGACGAGGTTCAGCACACCCGGCGGCAGACCGGCCTCATTGGCAATCTCGCCCAGTTCCAGCGCCGTGACCGATGTCAGTTCCGATGGCTTCAGGACCATGCAGCAGCCCGCCGCCAGCGCCGGGGCCACCTTCCACGACGCCATCAGCAGCGGGAAATTCCATGGGATGATCGCCCCGGCCACGCCGATGGGTTCCTTGACCGCCTTGGAGGTGAACCCCTCCATGCCCAGCGGCACGTTTTGTTCGTGACCGTCCAGACCCTCGGCCAGATCGGCGTAGAAATGGAACACCCCGGCGGTGTCCTCGATGTCCCAGACCGCTTCGGGCAGCGGCTTGCCGTTGTCCTGCACCTCCATCCGCGCCAGCGCATCGGTGCGCGCGGCGATCAGGTCGCCCATCTTGCGCAGGCAGGCAGCACGTTCGGCGCCGCTCATGCGTGGCCATGGCCCCTCGTCAAAGGCGCGCCGCGCCGCCTTGACCGCCTTGTCGATATCCGTGGCGTCGCCGCGCGGCACCTGATGGAACACCGTATTGTTCGACGGATCGACCGCATCGAAAGTCGCGCCGCTGGTCGGCGCGACATAGGCGCCGTCGATGAAAATCTGGGTCTTCATGGGAAACCTCACATGTGCCGCGTCACGCCGCCATCGACGCGCAAGGATTGGCCGGTGATGTAGCTGCTGTCGTCTGTAAGCAGGAAGGCCGCGACCTTGGCCTGTTCCTCGGCCCGGGCAAGGCGGCCCAGAGCGGACATGTCAGCGTATTTCTGCGGCAGGTCGAGACTGTCGGTAAAGCCGGGCAGCAGGCAGTTCATGCGGATATTCGCCGGGCCGTAGCGATCCGAGTAGAGCTTGGTAAAGGACGAGACACCGGCGCGGTAGACCGAAGACGTCGGAAAGGTCAGCGAGGGCTCGAAGGCCGAAAAGGTCGTGATGTTCACGATCGACCCGCCGCCCTGCGCCTCCATCACCGGGGTCAGCAGCTTGGCCATGCGCAGGACGGGCTTGATCACCATCTCGTTGGCGCGATCCCAATCTTCTTCGGCGATGTCCAGCAGGTCGCCCTTGGGCGGGCCGCCCACATGGATCAGGCAGGCATCGATGCGGCCATAGGTGGACATGGCCAGATCGAAGACCGCCTGGGTATCCGCCGCCGTTTCGGCGCGGCCGCGATGGGCGACACCACCCAGTTCGGCGGCCAGGGTTTCGCAGCTTTCCGACGGCGACATCAGCGCCAGCTTGTAGCCGCGAGCGTCCATTTCACGGGCCGTCGCGGCGCCCATGCCGCGCCCGCCGCCGATGATGAGGCATGTTTTTTCGGTCATGGTCCTCTCCTTAGAAACGATTGATACGATAGGGATGCAGATCAAGGCCGGGCCGTTCGCCCGCGATCAGCTGCCCCATGAGTTTTGCCGTCGTCGCGGCATAGGTCAGGCCCAGATGGCCGTGTCCCGTGGCATAGAAAACGCCCGGCGTCTTTGCGCTGGCGGACATGGCGGGAACAGTGTCGGCCATGGCCGGACGGTGTCCCATCCACTCGGTGCTGTCCTTGACGCGCAGGCCCGGCAGCGCCTCTTTCGCGCGGCGCACGGTGATCTTCGAGCGCCGCCAGTCGGGCGGCGTGTCCAGGCCCGCCATTTCCACGGTGCCCCCGATGCGCAGGCCGCCCGCCGTCGGCGAAACCATGAAGGCCTTGGCGGGCCAGATGATCGAATGGCGCAGGCTGACGCCCGGGTCCATGATCTGTGTGTGATAGCCGCGCTCGGTTTCCAGCGGGATCGGCTCGCCCAGCTGTTTCGCCATACGCGCGGTAAACGCCCCCGCGGCCAGGACAACCTCCTGACACTCCAACCGGCGGCCATCGGCCAGCAGTGCGGCCTCGATCCGGCCCGACCGGTCAAAGCCCTTCACCTCGGCGCGCTCGACCGTGCCGCCTGCTGCCTCGAACCTGTTGACCAGTTCGGTCACGATGCGGAACGGGTCGCGCACAGTGCGGTTGTCGGGCAAGAGCAGCGCCTTTGTGATCCGCCCGTCGATCTCGGGTTCCAGATCGTGCAACTGGTTGTGCCCGAGCACCTCGTAGTCAAAGCCGAACCGGTCGAGCATCTCGATCCGCTCGCGATCCGCCGCGAACTCCGTCTCATCCGCGTAGAGCGACAGGCAGCCGGTGTCGGAAAGGTGATCGGACAGGCCGAGGTCGCGCAGCATCTCTTGCGTGTCCGTCAAAGCCCGCGCGCACAGCGCCGCGCCCTGCGCTTCCAGGTCGCGCAGCTTCGACGGGCGCGAGGCCAGCAGGAAGCGCCAGAACCAGGGGATGAGGCGCGGCATATAGGCCGGGCGCACGCAGATCGGCCCTTCGGGATCCAGCAGCCAGCCGGGGATCTGCCGCCAGACGGAGGGGCGCGAGGCCGGCATGAACTCGGTCACGGCAATCGACGCCATGTTGCCATAACTCGCGCCACGCCCCGGTGCATCCCGGTCGATCAGGATCACGCGGCGCCCGCGCCGCTGAAGGTCCAGTGCGATGGCCGCGCCGATGACGCCGGCGCCGATCACAAGTGTGGGTTTGGTCATGGTCGATCTCTTGCGGAATGAGGGGCGCAAAGACCGCGCCCCTCCAGCTTGGTCACATGGCGAGGATGGGCGCCATCGCTTCCTTGAACTCGGCCTTTTCGGCCTCGGTCAGCGGCCCGAGCGGCGCGCGGCATTCGCCCACGGGCATGCTCTGAAGTTCGGCGCCATATTTGATTTTTTGCACGAATTTGCCGGATTCGAGGATGTTCATCGCGCGGTAGAGCTTCATCATCAGCGACTTTGCCGCCACCAGATCGCCTGCCTTGTAAAGGCGGTCCAGCTCGCAGCACGCCTTGGCCATGCAGTTGGACGGGCCGCAGATCCAGGATTCGGCACCCCAGAACATGAAATCCAACGCGATGTCGTCCGAACCCGAGATCAACTGAATCTTACCCTCGTAGCGCGACACGATATCGATGGCCCGTTGCAGAACCCCCGAGGATTCCTTGATCCCGATGACACGCGGGTTGTCCGCGAAGTGATCCATCAACTCGAACGAGATGTCGTCGCCGTCCTTCGCCGGATAGCTGTAGAGCACGAGGTTCACATCGACCTCGGCCAGCACCGTCTCGTAGTGCTTGATCAGCTCTTCCTGCGTCGGGCGGGTGTAGAAGGGCGGCGCGAGCAGTACGTTGTCATAGCCGATTTCCTTGGCCATCGCGGTCTGTTCGATCACCTCGCGCGTGGCGGGCGCGTTGGTGCCCGCGATCAGGATTTCGTCGTCATTGGCGAAATCCTTGACGAATTGCAGGACAGCGCGGCGCTCTTCGGTGGTCTGGCTGAAGTATTCCCCGGTGGAGCCGTTGGGCACCCAGCCGGTCACGCCGCTTTCGCGGAAATGGGTCAGCAGCTTGCCGAAGGCGTCGAAGTCGATCTTGTTGTCGGCGTCGAAGGGCGTGACCAGCGCAGGCATGACGCCCGACAGTTTGACGTTGTAGCTCATGGGTTTGTCCTTTTCTTGACGGGAAGGTAACCGCGCCGTTCGACGGTCGGGAAGGCGTCGCCCCGGCGCACGTAGTTGGTGTTCTGGGTCAGCGGACGCGGGGTGAAATCCCACGTCTCACTGCGTCCTGTTGCCAGCGCGGAATCTACGATCTTGCGGGCGCGCTGGCTGGCGGTCACGGTGTCGGGCAGGCTGTCCAGCGGCCATGTCGCTTCGGCCAGGTCGGCAAGCCGCGCCTCTTCCGCGTGCTCCTGCCCCGCGAGGTTGGTCTGTTCCAGCGGATCGCTGGCCAGGTCATAAAGCTGCGGCGGGTAGGCGCGCGAGATCACCAGTTTCATGTCGCCATCGCGCACGCAGACGCGCGGCGCGGCCGTGCCGCCGTCGATATGTTCCACAAACACCGGCCCTGAGACGTCTTCGCCCCGCACCGCCGACAACAGGCTGCGCCCGTCGAGCGGCGTCGCGATCTGATCGGCGATGCCGGCGATGTCCAGCAGTGTCGGGAATATGTCGACAAGACTTGCAGGCGCGGAAACGCGGCTCGGGCCATGTTCGGGATGCGCCACGATCAGGGGCACGCGAACCGCGGGCTCGAACAGCGTTTTCTTGAACCACATGCCGCGCTCGCCGATCATGTCACCATGGTCTGAGGCAAAAAGAACCAAGGTGTTGTCGGCAAAACCGCTGTCGTCCAGCGCAGTCATCAGGCGCCCGAACAGGGCGTCAACATAGGAAATCATGCCGTAATAGCCGCGCCGCGCCCGGATGTAATCCTGCTCGGTCAAGGTGCAGCGGTCCTGGCCGTAATGATAGTACAGGGACCGGCTGTGCGGATCGCGGTCTTCGACGGCGATATCCGGCACGCGCGGCGGCTCGATGTCAGCCTCGTCGTAAAGATCCCAGAACTCCGGCGTGATGACATAGGGGTCGTGCGGATGGGTCAGCGAAACCGTCATCATGAAAGGCCGGTCATCCTCGCCGCGTGCCCGCGCGTAAAGCTCGCGCACCGCGTGGTGGATCACGTCCTCGTCGTAGTCGATCTGCATCGAGCGGGCCACAGGCCCCGCATCGCGCACTGTGTCGATGGTCGAGACGCCGAATTCATAGGCGCGCTCGTCATCCTCGGCCACATCGGCAAAACGCGGCTCGGGCGTCCAGGACATGTCGGCGGGATAGATTTCCGTGGTCAGCCGTTCCTCGAACCCGTGGAACTGGTCGGGGCCGACAAAATGCATCTTGCCGGAGATGCAGGTGTAATAGCCCGCCCGGCGCAGGTAATGCGCAAAGGTCGGCGTCGAGGCGGTGAACTCGGCCCCGTTGTCGAACGCCCCGATACGCGAGGGCAACCGCCCCGCCATCATCCCGAAACGCGACGGCGCGCAGAGCGGATAGGGGCAATAGGCGTGCTCGAACACCGTGCCGCGGGCGGCCAGCGCGTCGATATTGGGCGTCTTGCAGACCGCGCCGCCATAAGCGCTCAGCACAAAGGACGTGAGCTGATCGACCATAAAAAGAAGGATGTTCGGGCGGGTCATAGGCGCGCGGCCTTCTGCTCGGCCACGGTGCGCGCCACGAGATCCTTGTAAAGCGCCCGGATGCGTTCGGTCACGGGGCAGGTGCCGTCGCCGATGTCCTTGCCGTCGATGCTGGCCACACGGGTCTGCGCCCCGAAGGTTCCGGTCAGAAAGGCCTCGTCCGCGCCGTAGGCCTCGTAAAGCGAGAAGTTCTTTTCCTTCACCGGAATGCCGTTTGCGCGGCAGATCCGGATCACATTGGCGCGGGTCACACCGTTCATGCAGTAATCGCCGGTCGAGGTCCAAACCTCGCCGTCCCGCACGATAAAGAAGTTGCAGGCGTTGGTGGTGTTCACAAAGCCATGTGGATCGAGCATCAGCCCTTCGTCCGCGCCCGCCGCCTCGGCCTGAAGGCAGGCGATGACGCAGTTGAGCTTGGAATGGCTGTTGAATTTCGGGTCCTGTGCATGCGGCAGGCCGCGCACCTGCGGGACACTGGCCAGCCGGATGCCCTTGGCCAGCCCCGACGCGGGCACCGAATGTTCGACGATGGCAACGATCGTCGGTCCCCATTTCGACAGCGAGGGATGCTGAAACGGCTTGGCCTTGCGCCCCCGCGTGATCATCAGCCGGCAATGCGCGTCGCCGGTCATGCCGTTGGCGCGGGCGGTGTCATCCAGCAGCGCCCGGATGTCATCCCGCGACAGGCCGATATTCAGCGCGACCGCCTTGCAGGACTGGAACAGCCGGTCCATGTGCGCGTCAAAGAACGCCCATTCGCCATCATAGAGGCGCATCCCCTCCCACATGCCGTCGCCCAGCATGAAGCCGCTGTCGTAGACCGAAACGACGGCCTCGTCCTTGGGCACGAGCTGGCCGTTGACATGAATCAACAGCTGATCGTTGCGCGGATCTTCTTCCGCTGTGTGGGTGGTCTGGCGATCCATCATGGCGATGCCTCAATGCGCGACGATCTGGCTCAGGAACGCCTTGGTGCGCTCGTTCTGAGGGTTGTCGAAGAACTGGTCGGGCGGACCCTGTTCGATGATTTGCCCTTCGGCCATGAAGATCACTCGGTCCGCAACCCGCCGCGCAAAGCCCATCTCGTGGGTGACGCAGACCATGGTCATGCCTTCCTCGGCGAGGCCCACCATCACGTCCAGCACTTCCGAAATCATTTCCGGGTCCAGCGCCGAGGTCGGCTCGTCGAACAACATGATCTGCGGCGACATACACAGCGCCCGGGCGATCGCCACGCGCTGTTGCTGACCGCCGGACAGTTCGCCGGGGAACTTGTGCGCCTGTTCGGGGATCTTCACCCGCTCCAGCAGGCGCATGGCGGTCTCTTCGGCCTCGGTCCGGTTCAGCCGACCGGACAGGACGGGCGCCAGCGTGCAGTTTTCCAGCACCGTCATATGCGGAAACAGGTTGAAGTTCTGAAACACCATGCCCGCGTCGCGGCGGATTTCGTCGATATGATCGAGATCGTCATCCAGCGGCGTGCCGTTGACCTCGATCAGCCCGGACTGGTGTTCCTCCAGCCGGTTGATGCAGCGGATCAGGGTCGATTTGCCAGAGCCCGACGGGCCGCAGATCACCACCTTTTCGCCGCGGGCGATTTCAAGATCCACGTCATGCAGCGCGTGGAACGAGCCATAAAACTTGTTCATGGCGGAAATACGGATGGCAGGTTCGCTCATTTCAGGGCTCCTCAGCGGGTCCCGACGCGCAGGCGGCGTTCGAGATAGGCGCCGTAGCGCGACAGGGAAAAGACGAAGACAAAGAAGATCAGCCCGACGAAAACGTACATTTCGATGGTGGCAAAGTTCCATTCGGCGGTGCCGGAGGCCGCACGCCCCGACGCCATCACATCGAAGAAGCCGATGATCGTGACCAGCGAGGTCTCCTTGAAGGTGATGACGATCTGATTGATCGTCGGCGGCAGGGCGTTGCGGAACGCCTGCGGCAGGATGATGTAGCCGATGCGCTGCCAATAGGTCATGCCAAGCGCCTTGGCGGCCTCTTCCTGCCCGGCGGGCAAGGCCTGCATGCCTCCCCGGATGATCTCGGCCTGGTAGCAGGCAAAGAACAGCGCATAGCCAACGATGACCCGGTAAAGCTTGTCCCCGATGGCCCAGCCCGGCAGGACAAAGGGCAGCACGATGGCAAAGGTGAACATGATCGACAGCAGCGGCAGCGAGCGGACCGTGTCGATCACCAGCGCCATGGTCCGGGCGATCCACGGCAGTTCAGACCGGCGCAGCAGGGCAAAGACGATGGCCAGCGGCATGCCCAGCAGAACCACCGCGGCAAAGATGAACACCGTCAGAGCCAGGCCGCCCCAGTTCTGTTCCGTCACCTCGGGCAGGCCGAACAGGCCGCCGCGCATCAAGATGTAGAAGGCGGCAAAGCCTGCGACCCAAAGAACCGGCAAGCGGCGCGGCGACCAGAACCAGGGCACGCAGGACAGGATCGCCACGACCACCATGATCGCGCAAGCCAGCCCCGAGCGCCATTGCTCTTCGAACGGGTACAGACCGAACAGCACGATGCGCCAGCGGGCTGCCACGATGGACCAGCAGGCCCCGCCATGCATGTTCTCCCGGCAGACATCGCCCTGCCCTGCGCCGAAGGTCGCGTTAACCAGGGCCCAGCTGACCAGGGACCAGCCCAGCCACAGCGCGAGCGTGGCGAAGACGATGCTGACGATGGTATCGCGCCGGGTGGAGAAGTACCGGCCCTTGAGGGACTCGGCAAACGACGGCTGCGGGACGGAGGCGGGGATCACGTCGGTCATGCGCTCAGATCCTCAGCTGGGTGCCCTTGAGCTTGATCGCGTCGTTCACGCGATTGAGCACAAAGGAAATCGTGTAGTTGATGGTCAGGAAGCCGCCCATCAGGATCGCGATCAGTTCAAGAGTCTGGCCGCTCTGGTTGATGGCGGTAGAGATCACCATGAAGAAATCGGTGAAGCTGATGGCGATGCCGATCGTGGTCGCCTTGAACAGCCAGACATACTGGTTGATCAGCGTCGGCATAACGATCCGAAGGGCAAGCGGCATCCGGATGCGGCTGAAGATCTGCCACGATGTCAGACCCAATGCATGCCCGGCCTCTGTCTGACCGCGCGGTACGGCGTTGAAGCCCGCGCGCACGATCTCGGCGATATAGGCGGCGCCATAGATGGCGATGGCCGTCACGCAGGCCATGAGCTCGGGCGAGACGCGGATGCCTTCCTTGTAGTTCAGGCCCCGTTGTTCCGGAATGTTGACCAGCGGCGTATCGGGAATGCGGCCCAGCCACATGCACAGCACCGCAGCCAGACCGGCGAGGCCCCAGAGCACAAGGCGCTCCTTGCGCGCCTGCGCCACCGTGGCTTGCGACCAGCGTCCGTTGCGCAGCCACAGAGCCGCCCCAAAGGCGGCTGCAAGGGCGCAGAAGGCCAGCACAACGGACCCGCCGGTCACGTTCAGACCCGGCAGGTAGATGCCGCGCCCGGTAAAGGCGAAAACACCCAGCAGGGGTTCGACGTCCCGGGGCGCGGGCAGGCCCAGAAGCACAGTATACCAGAACAGCAGTTGCAGGATCAGCGGCACGTTTCGGAACACCTCGACAAAGCAGGTGCCGACCAGTTCGGCCATGCCGTTGCCTGACGTCCGCATCACGCCCACCGCGATCCCGATCACTGTCGCGATTGGCAGGGCCAATGCGCCAAGAAATAGCGAGTTGAGAATACCGACAAGGATGGCCTTCCAATACGGCGACGAGGTCGAATACTCGATCAGCGAAAAACTGATGCGCCAACCGGTCGTGCGCTCCAGAAAGCCGAAGCCCGAGGTCATTCCCTGCGCGTCAAGGTTGGTCTTGCCGACCACGACGAAGGCAATCGCCAGGGCGATGATCGAGCCCACGAACGCGACTTGAAAGCCTGTATCGCGGACGCGCTTGTCCTTCAGGAAAGAAGCCATACTGCTTTTCCTCGGCTGGGTTTGTTTGACGAAAATTCAAGGGTTCGTCCCGGCCGTGGAGTGGGGCGGCCGGGACAATGCGCATCATCAGTCCACGATGAACGGGTAGAAAACGCCACCTTCGTTATAAAGCGCGTTGATACCGCGCGGCAGGTCGTAGGGCGAACCGGACCCGATGTTGCGATCATAGATCTCGGCCATGTTGCCGACGTCCTTGATCATGTTGTAGGCCCAATCGTTGTCCAGACCCAGGCGGTCGCCATAGCCCGGCGTGTTGCCCAGGAACTTGGCGATGGTTTCGGACGGCGGGTTTGCCTTGAACTTGTCCACGTTTTTCGAGGTGATGCCTTCCATTTCGGCGAACCACAGTGACGACAGCATCCAGTTCTGGACGTCCAGCCAGTCTGCGTCGCCCTCGGGCACGATGATGCCCTCGGCTTCGAGCGCGATGACGTCGGGCAGGATCACGTGGTTCTCGGCACCGTCCGGCGCATCGACCCGGCCAGCCGCAAGGCTCGGCGCCCATTCCACCAGTGCGTCGCAGCGGCCGTCATAATAGGCTTTGCGCAGTTCATCGCCGTTCTCGAAGGTCAGAAGCTCGGCTTCGATATCGTGCGTTTCAAGGAAGGTTGCCGTGGCGCGTTCGGTCGACGTGCCTGCGCCGACACACAGCGTGCCGCCATCGAGATCGGCGATGCTTTCCGCACCCAGATCCGCCTTGGCCATCGCTTGGAACGCGCCGATGAAATACGGCGTCGAGTAGGCAAGGTTTAGTTCCGTATCGCGGCTTTGCGTCCAGCCCGAAACCTTGATGACGACGTCGATATCGCCGGATTGCAGGGCGGGCCAACGCTGCGCCCAGCTGATCGGCACGATTTCCAGATTGCCCTCGGAGGTGCCGAACAGGCCTGCGCTCAGGGCGCGGCAAAGATCGATGTCAACGCCTTTCCAATTACCCTGATCGTCCACCTCAGCAAAGCCCAGGAACGAGCCGTTGTGGCCGGAACACAAGAGAGAGCCGCGCTCCAGAACAGTTTTCAGGCGGCTGTCTTCGGCAACCTGCGCCTGCGCAGAAACAGCGGTCAGCATGGTCGTGGCCATCAGGCCCAGTGAAAGTCTTTTCATGTTGTCTTCCCTGTTGTCGACATAGTGTCTGCACGTTAGCTTGTCGTCACATTGTCGACATGTCAATACTTTTGAAATTATGACGGTGCAGCGCTATAGCGATGCTGAAAATCGACGCGAGGACGTGAAGTTATGTCGAAGGTTGAAGTGAAGACGCAAAAGCAGGCCAAGGGCCTCGGCGCACGTCACGTCTATGAGACGCTCAAAAAAGAGATCCTCACACTGGCTCTGGAGCCGGGTACGCCTTTGGACGAAACCACGCTCAGCCAGCGATTCGCCATGTCCCGTTCACCGATCCGCGAGGCGCTTGTCCGGCTTTCGGCCGACGGGTTGGTGGAAATGCTGTCGAACCGCTCGACGCTGGTTGCCCCGATCAACCTTGCCGAGTTCCCACGGTATGTCGAAGCATTGGACTTCCTGCAAAGGATCAACACGCGCTTGGCAGCGCGGCATGCCACCCCGGACGACATCAAGAAAATGCGTGCCTTGGCAAAAGCGTTCGACGACGCCTGCCGCGCCAATGATTATCTCGCGATGTCGGCAACCAATCGCGACTTTCACATGTCTATCGCGAATGCGGGCCGCAACCTTTATCTGGCACGCAGTTATGGGCAACTTCTCGATGAAGGGCGCCGGATTCTGCACATGCATTTCGACTATATCCGGCGCTCGGACACCGATGCCCTGTTGAACCCGGAACACTACGAAATGATCGATGCGATCGAGAAAAGAGACATCTCGCTGGCGGACCGTCTGGCGCACGAACACACCCGCCAGTTTCACAACAGGTTCATGGAATTCCTGCGGGCCCGATACGACGACGACTTCGAATTCGAGCTCGAAACGCCGATCTCAGGCTCTGAAGTATAGAAAAGAATTGGCCGGGCGAACATTGAAAGATCTGCGTGCCTTTCGGCCACTGGTTGGATGAATAATCGCTCGCGACACCAGCGATCCGAACCTGCCTGTTGGGAACCGATGCGGACACCGCCGGCACCATGATCACGCAAGCAATAGGCAGCTTGCGGCGTACCGCCGATCTGGCGCACGGCCTCCGCGACC
>NZ_JARAMO010000099.1:0-1538 GCF_028807275.1 Mameliella sp. AT18 | reverse complement strand
ACGCTATCTTTAAAGGATGGCTGCTTCTATCACTGTTTGCTCGATATGAGACTGAACCGTAAGTTGCATATGCTTTTCCTTTCACGGCTAAAAATGGTGATTCAATACTTCTTTTCTATGTTGATTGAGACAATCTCTTATCCTACTTTAACAAATGACTTGAATTATGCTTGACTTTTTAGGACACTAAATTGATCTTTTAGGACAACATGGAATGTTGTAATGGGAAGTTATATTCGTGCAGCCAGCCTCGGCGGTTTTGAAGACTTAGTCCGTAGTTATGGCATAAACCCTATAGAAATCTTGAAAGAGATCGGGATTTTACCTGCTTTACTCCGCGATCCAGATTCATTTATTCATTATGATCATTATTTAAATTTATTGGAAAAAGCGGCCTTAGCCTGTCAGGATGACTGCTTCGGTTTAAAACTCGGCGCACTCCAAAATATTAGCACAATCGGTTTGATTGGCGTCTACATGTCCCGACAAACGAGCATACTTGAAGCCTTAAGCGTGGCGCAAAAATATGTCTATTTACATGCTGAAGGCATTGTCTTCCACGTCTCGCAGCATAATGCTCTACTCTGTAAGTTGAACTTTGTTCGATTAAGTGAATACAACACCGATGTACCACAAAAATCACAACTGGCCATTTGCCTTGTCGCGAATATTCTCAAAGATTTGATTGGCCCACAGTGGCATGCAGAAAAAATTTGCTTCAAGCAAAAAGCACCACAAAAAAGTGCTCAAACTTTCCAAGCACATTTTTCATGTCAGGTAGAGTTTGAAACCGATGAGGATGCGCTTTATTTTCCCGCAAGCTTTTTAAGTTATAAACCCTATAATTTTAATGAAGATGCCATCAATCAACTGATCGTACAGCAGCTTGAAACACAAAGCAGCACCAAAACTGAAGACAATACCGCACTGATAGAGAGTTCAGTCCGCATGCTGATGGCGACAGGAGACTGCAACATTGAAAATATCGCACTATGTATGGGCATGCATCCGAAAAAGCTTCAGCGTGCTTTAAAAATGCAAGAAACAACCTATCGAGATATACTCGAAAATGTCCGAAAAAAAGAAGCGCTTCGTATGCTTGATGCAGGCAATGTGAATTTGACAGATATTGCTCTACAGTTGGGCTATGCAGAGTTATCTATTTTCAGTCGCAACTTTAAAAGCTGGTTTGGCGTTCCTCCAACCGAGTTAAGAGACAAAAGTCGAAGCCATATTGTATGACTTCTGGTTTTGCTACTTCGTTAAATAAAAAGTACCCAACGAATTCAAGCATATAGTTTAAATCCATTGAATGTCACTCTAATCAATACAGACTCAATTGATTATTTCGGGAAAACAAAGGATGCGACCAAACGTGCCCCCCAACCTTTCGGGCTGCCGTCAGTATCATCAACCCAATATCGAGCACCACCGCCCACACTAATCGCCTGACCATTTAGGCGAATCACTTTGGTCACAGTCAAGTTGACAGGAACTGTGGCTTCTTCTGCATTCCAGTCATATGTCGTTGCAGTATT
>NZ_JARAMO010000098.1:0-2967 GCF_028807275.1 Mameliella sp. AT18 | reverse complement strand
ACTTTGGGCCCGACGGAGATCATCGGGAGAACATGTGCCGGGAGATGGGATCGGCCGTCTAAAATGCCAACTGGGCCTCTGGCATGCAGTGGGACTATAATCCGGGCGCTGATGCGCTCTGAGGGAGACGGACGGATTGAATGCGATCAGCGATCGCGGCGGACTATAACGAAATCGTTGCCTTATTTGGGAAAATCGGAGTTTGGATCGCATGGCGGGCCGACTTCATTCTCGATCAGCTTTTCAGCCTCCTTCAAGGCTTCCACACTGGCGGGATAAGAGTTGTATTCTGCGAAGGCGCGCAGATCACGCAGAACTTCGATCATCCAGGTCGGATCGGGCGTGTCGCTCATCGTCAGGTTTCTCAGATGAATTGCCGTTAAGAAAAGATAGTATCAGACTAATCTTATAGCCAGAAGGTTGACTGATGGTGCCTCGGCATAAAGACGCCGAAATCCGTTTCCTAAACATAACAGTGGCCCAGTTTAGAAGGGGCATTCCAGGCCCGCCAGGTGTGATGTCCGACGCCGCGTTCATTGTGGCAGGCATTGACGAAGGCATTGTGGTTGAGATGGCGCTGCTGAACTCCTGGAATGGTGTTCCGCCAGTTTAGCATGGGTTTTTTAGCCTCCCGAAATTGCACGCGCGAGCGGTCATGACAACGGCCCGCCATATCGCGACTGGCGCAGACGAAAAGCTTCCGCCGATGATGGCCAAGTAGGCATACGAATGCTGTTCAGGTGCTCGAATACGGCAATATCGTCGGTATCGTTGCCGGGACCGCCTGGGAGCGATGCGTGCAGGAAGCGGCTGTCCAGGTTGCCGGTTGCGGCTCAGGCCACCTCCCTGTCGGCTTGGATCCCGTTCTCGGTCACGATGAGATCGAGCGGGATGTCATGAGCCTGCGGATAGATGGTGGTGAGCCATGCCTCTTGCAAACCGATACCGATGACAAAGGGCTTCGGGGTCAACGCCGCTAAGGTGCGGTCGAAGTATCCCCCGCCGTAGCCGAGGCGATACCCTTCCCCAGTCCAGCCCACAAGGGGAGCAAGTGCAATGCCGGGGATGACCTTGGGCGCGCCCGCTGGCGGGACGGGAATGTTCCAGTCGCCGCGCACCATGCGGGTTTCGGGTGTCCAGCGACGGAATGTGAGGGGAGCCGCTTTGGTTTCGACCAGAGGTAGGGCGACGGTCACGCCCGCCTCGTGAAGCTCGACCATCAGCGGGCGCAGGTCTGGCTCGCCCTTGATCGGCCAATAGCCGGAAAAGACTATGTCTCGCGTCCCGCCGAAACGGTCTTCCAACACCTGCCGCAGATGCACGGCAAGCGCTTCGCCGAACTTCTTGCGTTCGGTAACCGACAGCCTCAGACGCGCGGCACGCAGGCGGCTGCGTTGAGCCTTACGCCAGCGGGCTACATCGCGTTCCTGATCGGGGTCGACCGCCAGCGGGTCAAAATAATCCGGTGCAATCTCGGCCGCATAGCAGGGCGGTGAGGAAAACCCGCTTTGACAGCGGAAGCTCTTGAACTCGTCGCTCATGATCGTGCCTTGGCGTCGTTTCGAACAGAACCCTGCAGGGTATATGCCGGGCTTGCGCGATCATAGCTGTAAAATGCACCGCGGCGCACGGGGTATCTTCGAGCGCCCCGCGTCCCGACCGGCATAGAGTGCCATTGCTTCCTGGTTTCCGTTCGCGGGGCGCGTCCTTGCTGAAGAGTCGGCGCGCCCGATCGCCGTCGGGGGCAATACCACCTCCCGCGGAAGATTGAGCGGATCAAGGCCAAGGCAATTCCCTCCGGTCCCTAGTGTTCCCCACCTGACGTATGATTCCCGCAGGACGCGGGGTATGGGACACGGGCGCAGCATTCCAGAGTGAAATGGTCGGGCGTCTCTGAAGAGCCCTTCTACGACATACAAGGCGAGGTTCCGACACCAATCTGCGGTCCCGGAACCCCTTTGCTTTATATGGTCAGACCGCAGGCGTTCCTGATGGCGATCTGGACTGGCGACGGTGCCAGCTGCGGATTGAATTCCATACTGGGCAGCAGCGGCGGCTGAGCCATGAAGCGTGGCGCGGTCCCATGATGCGGTTGCGCCGCATGAACCAAGAAGGGATGGCACAGGTAGACCGTCCCAGGCGCTCCTGTAGCAAGAGCGATCTCGCACTCTTGCGTGGAAGCGTAATCCTCGGCCGAGAGCTGCCTGAGCGTGGCACCAGCCTTGCCGTAGGGCAGAAGTTCGCGGGCGATGGTGGCGTGCGATCCCTTCCGTATCCGCGTGGGAGCATCGTTGGGGCCGACATCCGAGAACAGGAAGAGCATCAGCAATGCCCGTCCGCTGCTCATGACGTTCGCCCGCCATTCCATGAAGTCCGGGTTTTCGGTCCCGAAGCTCACGTCCACATGCCAGCCATCATCCCCGGCGCTTTTGTGCGACGGAAAGCGGATCGGGAAGGTTCCCAGCCCCTGAGGGGCCAGCCAACGGCCTTCACCGACGAGACTGTCATAGGCGGCATGCAGGCGCGGCGTATTGGCGGCAGCCGCAAACGATGGCGATGACTTCCAACCAATGCGAACGACCGGCTCGGTCCAGGCCTTGGGCTGGTCCGAGGAAAGGCCCATATCGGCCCACAACTCGTTCCGACAATCCCGGGCGAGGTCGCCGCCAAAAGCATATTCGACCTTCACGAAGCCGTTGTTGATGAAGTCTTGGACCTGATCCGGGGTCAGGCCTGTTCCTTGGGGAATGGACACTTTACGTCCTCCTTATCGGCTGTCGCGATGCGAAGCCGTTACGATTCGATACGCGCCTGAGCGCGAGCGACGCGGGTCGCTCAGAATCGCGGGAAGAAGGTGGACGTAAACATCATGGACCCTTGCCTAATCCTACTACTCGGTCGTGTCAATGTCGGTTTCCGGCCATCGCTGATCCTCCAATTCGCGGGACAATCTATCCCAGTTGGTGG
>NZ_JARAMO010000006.1:0-15356 GCF_028807275.1 Mameliella sp. AT18 | reverse complement strand
CGCGAGATCTGCGACCGGCACGGCATCCTCCTGATCTCGGACGAGGTCATCACCGGCTTTGGCCGCACCGGCGACTGGTCCGGCGCGCGGCACTGGGGCGTACAGCCCGACATGATGAGCACCGCCAAGGGCATCACCTCGGGCTATTTCCCGGTGGGCGCGGCGCTGATGTCGGGCAAGGTGGCCGAGGTCTTCGAAGGTGCGGGCGCCGATGGCGGCATCTACCACGGCTACACCTATTCCGCGCATCCGGTGGGCGCCGCGGCGGTGATCGCCTGCCTCGAAGAGACCCTGCGCCTGGACACGAAAACCAACGCGGCGGCACGCGGCAAGCAGCTGTATGACGGGGTCTGCAAGCTGGCCGAACGCTATGACATCATCGGCGACGTGCGCGGCGGCCACGGACTGATGACCGGGATCGAGATCGTCAGCGACCGCGCGGCCAAGACGCCGATGGACGGTGAAACCATGAAGCGCATCCACCAGACCGCCTACGAGGCAGGCGCGATGGTCCGCCTTGGCATGCACAACATCCTGATGTCGCCGCCGCTGACCATCACCGAGGGCGAGATCGACACCATCCTCACCGCCTTGGACAAGGGGTTTGCCTCCGCCTGACAGCGGGCCGGGGGCCGTGAAACGACACGGCCCCTTCCAGCCCTTTCGGTGCGCGTCACCCGCTGGCGCACCGCACTGTCGCTGCTCCGGCAGTTTGACATTTGGCCCGTGCCGCATCCGTGATAAGCTGAATCCAGCATCAATGACGCGGCGTCGGAGCCAGGTGCATGATCTTGCCCGGCGTCACGCGCAAACCGTTGGGTGCGGACATGCCGACAGACTTGACCTTTGCAGACCGTTACCAGTCGATCCTGGTACCGGTGATCTTCAGGCCCTGGGCAGAAGAGCTCGTCCGCCGCGCTGAACCCGGGGCAGGGGAACATATCCTTGATCTTGCCTGCGGCACGGGCGTGGTCACGAGGCTGGTCTCTTCGCTCGCGTTCCAACCGGGCAGTCTCACTGGCTGCGATCACAGCCCCGACATGCTGCGCGTCGCACGGACCCTCGCCGACGACGCCGCAAGGAATGTCGAATGGGTCGAAGCCGATGCGGCACACCTGCCCTTCCCGGACGACCGCTTCGATCTGGCATTTTGCCAGCAAGCCTTGCAGTTCTTCCCGGACAAGCCCGCCGCGCTGAGCGATCTGCACCGCGTCGTGAAACCGGGCGGGCGGGTTGTCTTCTGCGTTCAACGAGAGCTGGACGTCAACCCGATGCTTCGGGCGCAGGCCGCCGCGCTTGACGCCTGTGTCGGCAGCACCGCCGGGGATGCTGTCCGGGCCATCTGCAGCCTGCCGGACGGAAATGAACTGAGGCAGCTGTTCAAAGAGGCGGGTTTCCGGGACATCGAAGTCGACCCAGTGACCCTGACACTGCATCACCCTGATGCCCGCGCCTTTGCGATCGGGGCAATGGGCGGCATGCACACGGGGGACAAGCTGTCAGACCTGGCAAGGGATGGCGTTGCGCGCGCCGTGGGGATCTTTCTGGATGGGCTGGAGGCCTGTTTCGACGGAACGTCGATGACATTTCCACACGCGTCGCACGTCGTGGTCGCCAATGCCTGATCCACTGTACCGGGCTTCAAACGCCCCTTGTCCGCAGGCCCCCGGATCGGTCAATGCCGGATTTGTGCGGCAGGGGGCCAAACCCGGCCCCCTGCCTGTGCTGTTGCAAGCCTCAGTGCTTGAACTTCTTGATCTCGCCTGATTTCAGGCGGTCGAGGTAGCTGTTCACCTCACGCTTGACGATCGGCATCAGGAAGTAGAGGCCGATGATGTTGACCACCGCCATCGCAAAGATCGCCGCATCCGAGAAGTCGATCACCGGGCCAAGGCTGGCCGAAGCGCCGATAATCACGAAGATGCAGAAGATCACCTTGAACACCAGTTCCTTGGTCTTTCCCTCGCCGAACAGGAAGGTCCAGGCCTTCAGGCCGTAGTAAGACCAGCTGATCATGGTCGAGAAGGCAAAGAGGATCACGGCAATGGCAAGGATCGTCGGGAACCAGCTGAAGGAGCTTCCGAAGGCCGCCGCCGTCAGGCCCACGCCCGAGGTATCGCCGACCGTCCTGATCGCGGTTCCGGCCTCGTTCAGCAGGTAGTTGCCCGTCGCCTCGTCGATCACCAGTTGCTGGGTGATGATGATCACCAGCGCCGTCATGGTGCAGATCACCACCGTGTCGATGAAGGGTTCAAGCAAGGACACGAAGCCTTCGGTGATCGGCTCCTTGGTACGCACGGCAGAGTGTGCGATGGCCGCCGAACCGACGCCCGCCTCGTTCGAGAAGGCCGCCCGCTTGAACCCCTGGATCAGCGCGCCGACCATGCCGCCCGCGACACCCAACCCGGTAAAGGCACCGGCAAAGATCTGACCGAATGCCCAGCCGATCATGTCGGCGTTCATGATCAGGATGATCAGCGCCGTGCCGACGTAGATCACCGCCATGAAGGGCACGACCTTTTCCGTCACCGAAGCGATGGATTTCAGCCCGCCGATGATGACGACAAAGACGATCGCCGCAAAGATCAGCCCGGTGATGAAGCCGGGATAGTCCCCCAGAACCCCGGTCAGCGCCTGGTGCGCCTGGTTGGCCTGGAACATGTTGCCGCCGCCCAGCGACCCCAGGATACAGAAGATCGAGAAGAGCACCGCCAAGATGCCGCCGCCCGGCAGTCCGCGTTCGGCAAAACCCTTGGTCAGGTAGTACATCGGACCGCCCGAGACATGGCCGTCCTCGAACTCGTTTCGGTATTTCACGCCCAGCGTACATTCGGTGAATTTCGACGCCATGCCCATGAGACCGGCGAGGATCATCCAGAAGGTCGCGCCCGGCCCGCCGATGCCCACGGCCACCGCGACACCCGCGATATTGCCCAGGCCGACCGTGCCCGACAGCGCCGTGGCCAGCGCCTGGAAGTGGCTGACCTCGCCCGCGTCATCAGGATCGGAATAGTCGCCTTTGACCAGCGCGATGGAATGCGGAAAGGCCCGGAACTGGATGAAGCCGAAGTAGATGGTGAACACGGTTGCCGCGATCACCAGCCAGGCGACGATCCAGGGAAAGCTGGTGCCGGGAAAGGGGCTGAAGATGAAGCTCACGAACCAGCCGGTTGCGCCGCTGAAGACCGCGTTGATCCTGTCGTCGATGGTCTGCTCCTGCGCGGCGGCAGCGCCCGCAAAAAGCAGAAAAGCCGTGGCGGCAAGCGCCGCACGTTGTGTCAATCTGTTCATGTCGGTTGTCCTGTTCTACGGCGCTTCAGGGGACGATGGTGCAGGGCACCGGGGCGGTCTGGACCAGCGACCCGGCGACAGAGCCGAAGACCCGGCTGCCGAAACGCGAATGCCCGTTCCGCCCGATGAAGATCTGGGCCGCCTCCATCTTGTCGGCGACCTCGCACAGCGTGTCGGCGATATGGCCGTAACGCAGCACCGTCTCGACCGGCACGCCCTTGCCCTCGACCGCGGCCTTGGCGGGCGTGATGATCGATTTCTCGGCCCGGTTCAGCTCTTCCTTGCGGCGCATGTGGCGCTCTTCAAGCTCGGTCGGGGTCAGGAAGGAGTAGGGCGACCATTCCAACACATGGGCGATCACAACCGTCGCCCCCTGCGCCGCGGCGCGATCCATCGCGAAGTCCAGCGCACGCCGCGCCGCTTCGCTGCCGTCATATCCGACGACAAACTTATCGTTCATCTTGATTGTCCCTGTTCCGTTTATTCGCCTTATGGCTGAGTAAAGAGTAACAACGGTGTGACAGGGGATTTTCCCGAAAACATGTCAAACGCATGCCGGTTCGACCGAATTATCCAATTTTTCGCGCCTGTGGCGAAGCATCTCCCGGTTTTTATGCGGTAAGGGGCCGGTTCTGCCCCATCAGCCTGCGACCGTTTCGCCCATGACGCATTCGTAGAAATGAATGTATACCTTCGCATAACCCGATTCCCCGCATGCAGGAGGTGCAGGCCTTGGAATTCCGCAAGATCACCGACGACATCACCGTCTCTCCCCAGATCACCGCAGATCACCTGCAAGAGATCGCCGACGCCGGCTATCGCGCCGTCATCTGCAACCGCCCGGATGGCGAGGGCGCCGACCAGCCGACCTTTGACGAGATCGCAGCCGCAGCAAAGGCCAAGGGGCTGGAGGTCCGCTATCAGCCCGTGACTTCGGGCAAGGTCCGGGACGAGGACGCCGAGGCCTTTGGCAAGCTGCTGCGAGAATTGCCCGGCCCGGTCTTTGCCTACTGCCGCACCGGCACGCGGTCGGCGACGCTCTGGTCGCTGAGCCAGGCCAATGCGCTGGCCCCGGCGACCATCCTCGCCGCGACCAAGGGCGCCGGCTATGACATGGCCGGTGTCGTGCGGCGCATCGTGAACGGCGGCAAGACCCCCACGGACGAAGGCGACGCCAAGTTCGACGTCGTGATCGTGGGCGGCGGCGCGGCGGGGATTGCCGTGGCTTCCAGCCTCAAGGCGCGCAAGCCGGGGCTGGACATCGCCATTCTGGACCCGGCCGACGTGCACTATTACCAGCCCGGCTGGACGATGGTCGGCGGCGGTGTCTTCGAGGCCGCGACCACGGCCCGCACGATGGGCAGCCTGATCCCGCAGGGTGTCCACTGGATCAAATCCGCCGTCGCCGCCTTCGAACCGCAGAACAATGCCGTGGTGCTCGATGGCTGCCGCGTGGTGAAATACGACCGGCTGATCGTCTGCCCGGGGCTGAAACTGGACTGGCACGGTGTCGAGGGGCTGGTGGACACGCTGGGCAAGAACGGCGTGACCTCGAACTATCGCTATGACCTGGCGCCCTACACCTGGGAGCTGGTCAGCAAGATGCGCGAGGGGCGCGCGCTGTTCACCCAGCCGCCGATGCCGATCAAATGCGCCGGCGCGCCGCAAAAGGCGATGTACCTGTCGGGCGACCATTGGTTCCGCACCGGTCGACTGAAGGACATCGACATCCAGTTCATGAACGCCGGCGGCGTGCTCTTCGGGGTCAAGGACTATGTCCCTGCGCTGATGGACTACGTCAGGAAATACGACGCCTCGCTGAACTTCTTCCACAACCTCGTGGCCGTCGACGGCCCGGCGAAGAAGGCGACCTTCAAGGTCGCCAAGCCCGACGAAGAACCGACCGAGGTCACGGTCGACTTCGACATGATGCATGTCTGCCCGCCGCAGGTGGCACCGGATTTCATCCGCGTGTCACCGCTGGCCGATGCCGCCGGATGGGTCGACGTGGACCAGGCCACGCTGCGGCACAAGACCTATGACAACATCTGGTCTTTGGGGGACGTGATGAACGCGCCCAACGCCAAGACCGCCGCCGCCGCCCGGATGCAGGCGCCCGTGGTGGCCGAGAACGTGGTGGCCGACACCCGCGGCCTCAGCCCGCATGCGGTCTACAACGGCTACGGCTCCTGCCCGCTGACGGTGGAGAAGGGCAAGATCGTTCTGGCCGAGTTCGGCTATGGCGGTGCGCTGCTGCCCTCCTTCCCCAAGTGGGTGATCGACGGCACCAAGCCGACGCGCGCCGCCTGGTTGCTCAAGGAACAGATCCTGCCGCCCGTCTACTGGAAGGCCATGCTGCGCGGGAAGGAATGGATGGCCAAGCCGGAAAGCGTCTCGGCCGGATAAACCCAAGGGCACAAGGGGCCGGAGCCAATGGCCCGGCCCCTTTTCGTCTGCCGAAGTCGTCTGGCGAATGCGCACTGCCCCTTTTAAATTCTGATTCCTGAATATATATACGAGTTCCAAACGCGACTCGGGGGATGAACCCGACCCGAAAGCAGGATTCGCCATGCAACTGCCACGCCAACTGACCCGCTACCTGCCCATTCTCGACTGGGCGCGGACTTATGACCGCGAAACCGCCTCTGCCGATGGGCTGGCGGCGGTGATCGTGACGATCATGCTGATCCCGCAATCTCTGGCCTACGCGCTGCTGGCGGGCCTGCCCGCCGAGATGGGCCTTTACGCCTCGATCCTGCCGCTGGTGGCCTATGCGATCTTCGGCACCAGCCGCGCGCTTGCCGTCGGCCCCGTGGCCGTCGTCTCGCTGATGACCGCCGCCGCCATCGGCAACCTGGGCCTGTCGGACCCGGTGGACATTGCGCTGGCCGCCGGAACGCTGGCCTTCATCTCTGGCGTGATCCTGTCCTTGCTGGGGCTGTTCCGGCTGGGCTTTCTGGCCAATTTCCTGTCGCACCCGGTCATCGCCGGGTTCATCACCGCCTCGGGCGTGCTGATCGCCGCCTCGCAGCTGAAACATATCTTCGGCATCGACATGCACGGTCACACCCTGACCGAGTTGATCCGCACCATGTTCGCGCATCTGGGCGAGACCAACGGCTATACCCTCGTCCTGGGCCTGACGGCGCTGGCCTTCCTGTTCTGGGTCCGCAAGGGTCTGAAACCGCTGCTGCTGAAAAAGGGGGTCCCGCCGAAACTGGCCGACGTGCTGACCAAGGCCGGGCCGGTGGCCGCCGTTGTCGTGACCACGCTGGCCACCTGGGTCTTTGGCCTGTCGAATGCCGGGGTCAAGATCGTCGGCGAGATCCCGATGGGTCTGCCGCCGCTGACCGCACCCAGCTTTTCGCCGGCGCTCTGGAATGAGCTCTTCATGTCCGCGCTGCTGATCTCGATCATCGGCTTCGTGGAATCCGTGTCCGTCGCGCAGACGCTGGCCGCCAAGCGGCGCCAGCGCATCTCGCCCGACCAGGAGCTGATCGGCCTGGGCACCTCGAACATCGCCTCGGCGGTCTCGGGCGGCTTTCCGGTGACGGGTGGTTTCTCGCGCTCGGTGGTGAACTTCGACGCCGGCGCCGCGACCCCGGCGGCGGGCGCCTATACCGCCGTGGGAATCGCCGTCGCGACGCTGCTGCTGACGCCCCTGCTGTTCTTCCTGCCCAAGGCGACGCTGGCCGCGACGATCATCGTGGCCGTCCTCAGCCTTGTCGATTTCTCGATCCTCAAGAAGGCCTGGGGCTATTCCAGGGTCGATTTCGCCGCTGTCTTTGCCACCATCGTCCTGACGCTGGGGTTCGGCGTGGAACTGGGCGTTTCGGCGGGTGTGCTGATCTCGATCGGCCTGCATCTCTACAAGACCTCGCGCCCGCATGTGGCAGAGGTCGGGCTGGTGCCGGAGACCCATCATTTCCGCAACATCAAGCGTCACAAGGTCGAAACGCTGCCGCACCTCGTCACGCTGCGGGTGGACGAAAGCCTGTATTTCGCCAACGCGCGTTTCCTCGAGGACTACGTTCTTGGCCGCGTCACCTGTGACGAGCCGATCGAACATGTCGTGCTGATGTTCCCGGCGGTCAACGAGGTCGACATGAGCGCGCTGGAAACGCTGGAAGAACTGAATCGCCGCCTGTCGGAAATGGGCATTCAGTTGCACCTGTCCGAGGTCAAGGGCCCGGTGATGGACCGGCTGAAACGGTCGCATTTCCTGGACGAGCTGACTGGCAAGGTCTTCCTGTCGCAATACGACGCCTGGCAAGCCCTGCAAGAGCCTGCCCCCAGCCCGGAACAGGGCTCACCCGCCAAGGTAGGTGCGGCCTGACGCTTCGAGCGTGAAGATCGCGCCATTGTCCTCAAGAACGGCAACGCCGGGCGGGCGCCCGTAGCCCGCCCCGGTATCCAGGTTCAGGCGGTTGGGTTTCAGCTCGGGCGCCTCCACCGGCGTATGCCCGTGCACGATCAACGCCCCGTGGTCGCGCGGGTCATCGTGGAACTCTTGCCGGATCCACAACAGGTCTTCCTCGTCCTGCTGATCCAGCGGCACGCCGGGGCGGATGCCCGCATGGACAAAGACCTTGCCCGCCTCGCGGTGCATCAGTTTCAGCCCCTGCAAGAAGGCCAGGTGTTCCGGCGGCACGGCGGCCCGGAACTCGGCGGCTAGGTCCTTGCGCCGGATCCGAGTGGGCACGTCGACACCGTAGGAGTCCGCCGTGTCCAGCCCGCCGATGCGTTCATGGAACCAGTCGTAGCCCAGCAGCAGGTAAGGGTCCTGGCGCGGTGCGGGCGGCGCGATGAACCATTCGAACAGGCGGTCGTGATTGCCTTTCAGGCAGACCCAGTTTCGCCCCTCGGCCAGACCCCGGCTCAGCCGTTCGATCACCCCGCGAGAGTTCGGCCCGCGGTCGACGTAATCACCCAGGAAGATCACGCGCGCATCCGGCCCGCCGTCCTGCTCGATCCGGTCCAGCGCGGTGTCCAGCATGGCCAGCTGGCCGTGAATGTCGCCAATGGCGTAGATCGTGTCACCCATGCCCGCCGCCTAGCATGTTCCCCACGGCCGGGCCAGTGCGCCCGCACCTCTGGCAGGGGCTGCCGGTTGCGCCTAGGGTGCGGCCAGGAAACAGCCAAGGAAACATAATGTCGACGCCTTCCCTGCCCCTCGACGGGTCCTGCCGCTGCGGCCAGGTCCACATCCGGATCACCAAGCCGCCCCTGATGACCGCCGCCTGCCATTGCCGGGGCTGCCAGAAAATGTCCTCGAGCGCCTTTTCCCTGACCGTCATGGTCCCCGCGGACGGGCTGGAAGTGACAAAGGGCGCGCCGGTCGAATGCGGCACCCACGGACCGGACCAGGACCACATGGCCTGCCCGCATTGCATGAGCTGGATGTTCACCCGCATCACCGGGATCGACGCCTTCGTGAACGTCCGCCCGACCATGTTCGACGACACCAGCTGGTTTTCGCCCTTCATCGAGACCATGACCAGCGCCCGCCTGCCCTGGGCCACCACCCCGGCGCGGCACAGCTACGTGGAATGGCCGCCGATGGACCGGTTCGAAGAGCTGATCGCCGAATACCACGCGCAGGGCTGACACCCGGACAAGAAAAGACCCTCTCCCGGCGCGCGGGAGAGGGTCGTAGCCGTCAGGGCTGACGCCAGGTTCAGGCCACGTCGAATTGCAGCGGCTTGATCTGGTTGAACAGGCCGGTTTCTGCCAACTGCGCGCGGGCCTCGGCCGGGACCGGCTCATCCACGTAAAGCAGCGCGATGGCCTCGCCGCCCGCATCCTTGCGCCCCAGGGTAAAGTTCGCGATGTTCACGCCGTTCTTGCCCATCGTGTGGCCCAGCGCACCAATGATGCCCGGTTCATCGTTGTTGGTGGTATACAGCATGTGGCGACCGACCTCGGCGTCGATGTTGATGCCCTTGATCTGGATGAAGCGCGGCTTGCCGTCGCTGAACACCGTCCCGGCGATCGAGCGTTCGCGCTTTTCGGTCACGACCGTCACCTTGATGTAGCCCTCGAAGGCGCCCGACTGCTCCTGGTTGGTGGTCGAGATCTTGATGCCACGCTCACGCGCCACCATCGGCGCCGAAACCATGTTCACCTCGGGATTCACCGATTTCATGATCCCGGCAATCAGCGAACAGTTCAGCGCCTCCAGGTTCATGGTCGCCGCTTCGCCGTCGTAAAGGATGTTGATCGCCTTGATCGCCTCGTCGGTCATCTGGCCGATGAAGCTGCCCAGGTGATCGGCCAGCTTGATCCAGGGCCCCATGACCTTGGCCTCTTCGGCGGTGACACTGGGCATGTTCAGCGCGTTCTGCACCGCGCCGGTCAGCAGGTAATCCGACATCTGTTCCGCCACCTGCAGGGCGACGTTTTCCTGCGCCTCGCTGGTCGAGGCGCCAAGGTGCGGCGTGCAGACCACGTTCGGCAGGTTGAACAGCGGGTTTTCCTTGGCCGGTTCCTCGGCAAAGACGTCAAAGGCCGCGCCGGCCACGTGGCCGGACTTGATCAGCTCTGCCAGCGCCGCCTCGTCGACCAGGCCACCACGGGCACAGTTGATGATGCGCACGCCTTTCTTGGTCTTGGCCAGGTTCTCCTTCGACAGGATATTGCGGGTCTGGTCGGTCAGCGGAACGTGCAGCGTGATGAAATCGGCGCGTTTCAACAGGTCGTCCAGGTCCTCGACCTTTTCCACCTGCATCTTTCCGGCCTTCTCTTCCGACAGGAAGGGATCATAGGCCACGACCTTCATCTTGAGGCCGCGCGCGCGGTCGCAGACGATGCCGCCGATATTGCCGGCGCCGATCACGCCCAGGGTCTTGCCGGTCAGCTCGACCCCCATGAACTTGGATTTCTCCCACTTGCCCGCATGGGTCGAGGCGCTGGCCTCGGGGATCTGGCGGGCGCAGGCAAACATCATGGCGATGGCATGTTCGGCAGTGGTGATCATGTTGCCGAAGGGCGTGTTCATCACGATCACGCCCTTTTTCGACGCCGCTTCCTTGTCGACGTTGTCGGTGCCGATCCCGGCGCGGCCCACCACCTTCAGTTTGTGGGCATGTTCCAGGATCGAGGGCGTCACCTTGGTGGCCGACCGGATGGCCAGGCCGTCATACTGGCCGATGATCTCGGCCAGCTTTTCCTTGTCCTTGCCCACGTCGGGCAGGAAATCGACATCGATGCCGCGATCGCGAAAGATCTGGACGGCGGTTTCCGAGAGTTTGTCGGAGACGAGAACTTTGGGTGCAGTCATGGGATACACACCCCGGACCTGATCCGGGGCCTCCTGTTGAGAGGATATGGGGGAGAGGCCCCGGGTCAGGCCCGGGGCGCGCGTGTTGTCTCAGGCGGCTTGCGCTTGCGCCGCGATCTCTGCCGCGAAGGCGTGTTCCAGCCAGGGCATCAGGGCCTCGATGTCCGAGGTTTCCACCGTGGCGCCGCACCAGATGCGCAGGCCCGCCGGGGCGTCACGATAGGCGCCGATGTCCAGCGCCACGCCTTCGGCCTCCAGCCGCTTGGCCACGGCTTTGGCGAATGCCGCGCCATCCTTGATCCGGTCGTCGGTGAACTTCAGGCAGACACTGGTGTTCGACCGCGTCGCCGGGTCCTCTGCCAGGTTGGCGATCCAGTCGTGCGTATCGCAGAAATCCCAGATCACCTTGGCGTTGGCGTCGGCGCGGGCCATCAGCGCGGTCAGACCGCCGATCTCGCGCGCCCAGTCCAGCGCCACCAGGTAGTCCTCGACCGCCAGCATCGACGGCGTGTTGATCGTCGCGCCGGTAAAGATGCCGTCGATCAGCTTGCCGCCCTTGGTCAGGCGAAAGATCTTGGGCAGCGGCCATGCGGGGGTGTAGCTTTCCAGCCGCTCGACGGCGCGGGGGCTGAGGATCAGCATCCCGTGCGCGGCCTCGCCGCCCATGACCTTTTGCCAGGAAAAGGTCGTCACATCCAGCTTGTCCCACGGCAGGTCCTGCGCAAAGGCCGCCGAGGTGGCGTCGCAGATGGTCAGGCCCTGGCGGTCCGCCGGGATCACGTCGCCATTGGGGACGCGCACGCCCGAAGTGGTGCCGTTCCAGGTAAAGACGACGTCGGTGTCATAGTCGATCGCGGCCATGTCCACGATCTCGCCGTAGCCGGCCTCTTTCACATCGGCGTCGATCTTGAGTTGCTTGACGACATCGGACACCCAGCCCGAGCCAAAGCTTTCCCAGGCCACCATTGTCGCCTTGCGTGCGCCCAGCATCGACCACATGGCCATTTCGACCGCGCCGGTGTCGGACGCGGGAACGATGCCGATCTTGTAGTCCGCCGGGATGCCCAGGACTTCGCGCGTGCCTTCGATGGCCGCTTTCAGCTTGTCCTTGCCCACCGCCGCGCGGTGTGACCGGCCCAGGGCCGCGTCGGACAGCTTGTCCAGGGAGAATGTGGGGATCTTGGCGCAGGGGCCAGAGGAAAAACGCGGATTAGCCGGCCGCGTTGCCGGTGCTTGGGGTGCCATAGCTGAGCTAACCTTCCAGATAGATGCCCCTCGTTGGGGAGGGGTGTCCCACGAACGCATCTACGGCAGGGCCGGAGACTCGGCAAGTCGGTTTTTGCATCTATTGCGTCGGGTTTCAGGCCCGCACGCGGTGGCCCTGACGCCAATCGGAAACTCGACAAGGCCACTCCAAACGGAAAAAGGCGCCCGCAGGCGCCTTTCAGGGACGGTGGGCGGGGCGACGTCGGGCCGCATGGCCCGGCAAGCGTCGCCCGACGGCCCTCAGGTCTTGGGCCGGTTGTCGACGATCCGCACCGCCTTGCCCTGGCTGCGGGCCACGCCGCCGGGCTCGGCGACCTCGACCTTGACGGTCACGCCGACCACCTGCTTGACCTTGGCCGCCAGCTCGCGTGCGGCCTCGGCACCGCCTTCGACGGAATGCGGCCAGGGTTCGACAACCACCTTCATGACGTCCTTGTGGTCGACCCGGTCCAGTTCCAGCTGGAAATGCGGTGCAAGCGCCTTGACCGTCATCAGCTGTTCCTCGATCTGGGTCGGGAAGACGTTGACGCCACGCAGGATGATCATGTCATCAGATCGCCCCGTCACCTTCTCCATCCGCCGCATCGACCGCGCCGTACCGGGCAGCAGGCGCGTCAGGTCACGGGTCCGGTAGCGGATCACCGGGAAGGCCTCCTTGGTCAGCGAGGTGAAGACCAGTTCCCCCAGCTCGCCGTCCGGCAGCACCTCGCCCGTCTCCGGGTCAATGATCTCGGGGTAGAAGTGGTCTTCCCAGATATGCAGGCCGTCCTTTGTCTCGACGCATTCATTCGCCACGCCCGGCCCCATGACCTCGGACAGGCCATAGATGTCGACCGCGTGCATGTCGAAGGCCTCTTCGATTTCCAGCCGCATGGCGTTGGTCCAGGGCTCGGCGCCAAAGATCCCGACCTTCAGCGGAGACTTGCGCGGGTCACGGCTCTGGGCGGCATATTCGTCGATGATCGACAGCGCGTAAGAGGGCGTGACCGTGATCCCCGTGGCCTGGAAATCCTCGATCAGGCGCACTTGGCGCTGGGTCATGCCGCCGGAAATCGGGACCGTGCACAGGCCCAGCTTGTCGGCGCCCAGGTGGATGCCCAGCCCCCCGGTGAACAGCCCGTAGCCATAGGCATTGTGCAGCACGTCGCCGGGTTTCAGACCCGCCGCCCGCAGGCTGCGCGCGACCACCGTCCCCCAGGCATCCAGGTCGTTGTCGGTATAGCCCACGACCGTCGGCTGGCCCGTGGTGCCGGACGACGCATGGATGCGCCGTACCTTTTCGCGCGGGACGGCAAACATGCCGAACGGATAGTTGTCGCGCAGGTCGGTCTTGACCGTAAAGGGGAACTTGGCCAGGTCCGCCAGCGAGGTCAGGTCATCCGGGTGCACGCCCGCCGCGTCAAAGCTCTGCTTGTAGAACGGCACGTTGTCATAGGCATGGCGCAGCGACCATTTCATCCGCTGCAACTGCAGGGCGGAAATCTCATCGCGCGAGGCGATCTCGATCGGGTCAAGGCTGTCCTTGGACGGGGTGAGGTCTTCCATCGGGTCTCCTCCGGCAGTGCTGGCGCGTCAGGCGCGATCTTCCTGGGTCAATTCGTCTTCGGGGAAATGCTGGCCCTTCACGGTGCGCGACAGGCCGCGCATCAGCGCCACCTTGCGGCCATCCCCGCCGGTCACGGTCACGTCGTAGACGCCGGACCGGCCGGCCAGCGCCTGTTCCTCGGCCGTGGCGGTCAACCGTTCGCCCAACTGGCCGGGAGCCAGGAAGGTGATCTGGTTTTCCTGCGCGACGGTCAGGGTGTTGTAGCTGTTGCAGGCATAGGCAAAGGCGGTGTCGGCTAGGGTAAAGATGATCCCGCCATGACAGATGCGGTGGCCGTTCAGATGCGCCGGCTGCACCTCCATCGACAGCACGGCCCGACCGGGACCCACCGCCTCGATCTGCATCTTCATCTCCTGCGCGGCGGTATCCTTGGCATACATGGCCTCGGCCGCACGCTCGGCGCGTTGCTGCGGTGTCATCTCGCTCCTCCCTCGGTGGCGCGACACTGCCCAAAACCGACCGCACGGTCAAGTAATTTCTGAACCTCCATCCACCCCCTTGATTTATTGCCGGAAGGGCGCAACTCTGAGGGTATGAACAGCTTGACGCCCTTCCCCGGCCAGGGGTCCGCGCATGAGGTGGTCGCCTTTCAGCGGCCCGAGCTCAACGTCATCCTATCGCTCTATGGACGCATGGTCACCGCCGGCGAATGGCGCGACTACGGGATTTCCAGCCTGCGAGAGGTGGCTGTCTTCTCGGTTTTTCGCCGCACCGCCGAACACCCGCTTTACCGGATCGAGAAACGCCCGAAGCTGCGCAACAAACAGGGCGAATACGCGGTCTACGGGATGGAGGGGCAGGTCCTGAAACGCGGCCATGACCTCAAGACCGTTCTGCGCGTGCTGGAACGCAAGCTGATCCGCCCGGTCGACTAGGGACAGGCAGGGCACCACCCTGCCCCCAAGCCGTCACTTGGCCAGCATGGCGCAAAGCAGTTCGAACATGATCGACACGCCCAGGAAGGCGGTTCCGCCGGATTGATCGAAGGGCGGAGAGACCTCGACCAGGTCCGCGCCCACGATATCCAGCCCTTCCAGTTCTCGGCAAACCTGCAACGCCTGGTAACTGTTGGGGCCGCCCACTTCCGGCGTGCCGGTCCCGGGCGCAAAGGTCGGATCGACAAAGTCAATGTCGTAGCTGACGTAACAGGGCGCGCTGCCCACAGTGGCGCGCGCCTCTTCCATGACCTCGGCCACGCCGCGGGCAAAGAACTCCTCGATCGGGACGATGCGGATGCCGTTCGCGGCGGCGAAATCGCGGTCCTCGGAATCGTACATCGTGCCGCGAATGCCGATCTGGATGACCCGTCTCGGATCCAGCAATCCCTCTTCGACGGCGCGGCGGAAGGGCGTGCCATGCGTGTACATCGTACCACCGAAATAGCTGTGGAAGAGATCCGTGTGGCTGTCGAAATGCACCATGCCCAGCGGACCGTCCTTGGCCAGCGCCCGCAGGACCGGAAGCGAGGTCAGATGATCGCCACCCGCCGTCAGCGGCCGAATGCCCGCCTGCCGCAGCTGCGTGTAAAAGGCGGTGATGCGCGCCATGCTGTCGGGGATGTCCGCCGGGTTCGGCCCAACATCGCCAAGATCGGCGCAATTGGCTGCCTCGAAGGGGCGCATGCCGTTCGCCGCGTGCTGGGCCCGGATCATGGTCGAGGCATCGCGCAACTGACGCGGGCCGTGACGCGGCCCGGGACGGTTGGTGGTGCCACTGTCCCAAGGCACGCCGACAAGGCCGATCTGCACATCCTTGAACCGCGGGTGGTCCGGCGTCAGGTGTGGCAGGCGCATGAAGGTCGGCACCCCGGCAAAGCGCGGCAGGTCGAAACCGGAGACGGGGTGAAAGAACGGGTCGGACATTGCAGGCTCCAGTCGTTGCGGGGGCGAGGGGCCAGCCCCTCGCGCTCCCCGG
>NZ_JARAMO010000097.1:0-1240 GCF_028807275.1 Mameliella sp. AT18 | reverse complement strand
CATGCCTCGACCATACCGGGTAAGATGCATGCCTGCGGCCATGACGGCCACACGACCATGCTGCTGGGCGCTTGCCGCTATCTCGCCGAGACGCGCAATTTCGATGGCACAGTCGTCGCGCTGTTCCAGCCTGCCGAGGAAGGCAGCGGCGGGGCCAAGGCGATGATCGGGGACGGGGTATTCGACCGCTACGAGGTCGACGAGGTCTATGCCATGCACAACTGGCCGGGGCTGACGCCGGGCCATTTCGCCACGCGGCCCGGACCCTTCCTGGCCTCCGCCGACAAGTTCGAGATCCGCGTGACGGGCAAGGGCGGGCACGGCGCCATGCCGCACCTGGCGGTGGACACCAATCTTGCCGCCGCCCAGATCGTGACCGCGCTGCACTCGATCCCCTCGCGAGACATCAACGCGCAGAACGCGGTGGTGATTTCCGTCTGCGGGCTGAAGTCGGAGACCTTCACCTACAATGTGCTGCCCGATGCGGTGACGCTGATCGGCACTGTGCGGCAGTACGATGTCACCGACCGCGAGACGATCCGCACCCGCATCCGTCAGATCGCCGAGGCCACCGCCATGGCCCACGGGGCACAGGTGGAGATGGCATATATCGAGGGGGTCGACCCGCTGGTGAATGCCGAGGCGCAGGCGGATATGGCCGCCGACGCGGGCGAGACGGTGTCCGGCCATGTGAACCGCGAGGCGCCGCGCGTCATGGGCAGCGAGGATTTCGGCGACATGCTGCGGGTGCGTCCCGGGGCCTTTGTCTTCATCGGCAATGGCGACAGCGCCGACCTGCACAACCCGGGGTATGACTTTGACGACAGCATCGCGCCGGTGGGGGCCAGCTGGTTTGCCACCCTGGCCGAGACGCGGATGCCCTTGGCGTAAGCAGCGCGGGACCCCGGGGGCGGGGCGACGCGCGGTCGTGGTTGCGCCCCGGACGCCGGTGCATATGTTGGCATCCATAACCGCAGCGGGTCCGAGGGGCCCCCGCGGCTCGACGAACACTCACGACAACAAGGAGGCCAAGATGCCCGTCAAGAACCGCTTTGCCGAACTGCAGGACGAGATCACCGCCTGGCGCCGCGACCTGCACGAACACCCCGAGATCCTGTTCGAAACGCACCGGACCTCGGCCCTGGTCGAGGAAAAGCTGAAGGAATTCGGCTGTGACGAGGTGGTGACCGGCATTGGCCGCACCGGCGTCGTCGGTGTCATCAAGGGGCGCGGCAATGGG
>NZ_JARAMO010000088.1:0-14711 GCF_028807275.1 Mameliella sp. AT18 | reverse complement strand
ACCACCGCGCTCGACGTGACGATCCAGGCGCAGATCCTCGACCTCTTGGGGAACCTCAAGACCGAGGAGGACATGAGCCTGCTGTTCATCACCCATGACCTTGGCATCGTGCGGCGCATCGCCGACCGGGTCTGCGTGATGAAGGATGGCGAGATCGTCGAACAGGGCCTGACGTCCGAGATCTTCGCCGCGCCGAAACATCCCTATACACAGATGCTGCTGTCGGCGGAAAGCACCGGCAAACCGGACCCCGTGGACGAAGGCGCCGAGGAAATCGCCCGCACCGACAACCTCAAGATCTGGTTCCCGATCCAGCGCGGGCTGATGAAACGCACCGTGGGCTACGTCAAGGCGGTCAACGACGCGACCATCGCCGTGCGTGCGGGTGAAACCGTGGGCATCGTGGGCGAAAGCGGCTCGGGCAAGACAACGCTGGCGCTGGCGATCATGCGGCTGATCAAGTCCGAGGGCGGCATCACCTATCGCGGCCAGGACGTGAACGCCTGGTCGACCAAGCGCCTGCGCAAGCTGCGCTCGGAAATGCAGATCGTCTTCCAGGACCCCTACGGCTCGCTGAGCCCGCGGATGACCTGCGAACAGATCATCGCCGAGGGGCTGGAGGTGCATGGCGCGCCGGACGGGCGCCCCCACCGCGAACTGGTGGCCGAGGTCATGACCGAGGTCGGCCTGGACCCGATGACCATGCACCGCTACCCGCACGAGTTCTCGGGCGGGCAGCGCCAGCGCATCGCGATCGCCCGCGCAATGGTGCTGCGGCCCCGTCTGGTGGTGCTGGACGAGCCGACCTCGGCGCTGGACATGACGGTGCAGGTGCAGATCGTGAACCTGCTTCGCAACCTTCAGCGCAAGTATGACCTCGCCTACCTGTTCATTTCGCATGACCTGAAGGTGGTGCGCGCGATGAGCCACAAGGTCATCGTGATGAAACAGGGCGACGTGGTGGAATATGGCCCCGCCGAAGCGATCTTTGACGCGCCGCAGACGGACTATACCCGGGAGTTGCTGGCCGCAGCCTTCGACGCGGCCTGAGCGGCGTCAGATCGCGCTGGAATGACCTGCCTTTGACAGGTCGTAGGCGTCAAAGGCCCGCGCGATGATGCGGGTCAGCGGCCGCATTTCCTGCGGGATGAACAGCCCGTCGTCGCTGATGACCAGCATGTTCTCGAACCGGGCGTTGGCCTCGCGGAACAGGGTGAACAGCGCCTCGCGCGAGATGGTGAAATCGCGCAGGATCTCGGCGGCATTGATGCGGAAATCGCACATCAATGCCTCGATCAGGCGGGCGCGCAGACGGTCGTCGCCCTTGAAGGTATGGCCGCGCGCGGTGGCGAATTGGCCGTCCCTCACCGCGGCGATGTACTTCGACGTGCCAGGCGCGTTCTGGGCGAACCCCTGCGGAAACTTCGAGATCGACGACGCCCCCAGCCCGATCAGCACATCCGAGGTGTCATCGGTGTAGCCCTGGAAATTCCGCCGCAGGCTGCCGTTGCGCTGTGCCACGGCCAGCCCGTCGTCGCGGGTGGCGAAATGGTCGATGCCGATCTCTGCATAGCCATCCCAGACGAAGAGCCGCCGTGCCGTATCGAAAAGCTCCAGCCGCTCTTGTGGCGTGGGCAGCGCGTCCGAGGGCAGCATCTGCTGCCGCTTGGCCATCCAGGGCACATGCGCATAGCCGTAAAGCGCCACGCGGTCCGGCGCGAAGCTGAGCAGCTTTTGCACGGTTTCGGTGATGCGGGCGCGGGTCTGGTGCGGCAGGCCGAACAGGATGTCGGCATTCAGGCTTGCAACGCCACGCGCGCGGATCAGCTCGACTGCCGCACGGGTCACGTCATAGCCCTGTTCGCGACCGATCGCGCCCTGGATCTGCGGGTCGAAATCCTGCACCCCGATCGAGGCGCGGTTCATGCCGCCTTCGGCAAGGGCGTCCAGCCGCGCCGCATCGATCTCGTTCGGGTCGATCTCGACGGAAAACTCGTAGCCCTCCGCAAAATCGGCGACCCGTCGGGTCGCCGCGATCAGGCGTTTCATCAGGTCAGGTGACATCAGGGTCGGCGTGCCGCCGCCCCAGTGCAGCCGCGACAGGCGCACCCCCTGCGGCAAGGCACTGCGCAAGAGCTCCAGCTCCTGTTCGAGGACGGTCACATAGCTTTCGACCGGGCCCAAAGTCGACGTTCCCTGGGTCCGGCAGGCGCAGAACCAGCACAGCCTGCGGCAAAATGGTACATGCAAGTAAAGGGATATGTTACCATTTACAGGAACAGAGCGAACCCACTCTTCGAATCGTGTCGGCCCCACGTCGCCATCGAAATGCGGTGAGGTCGGATAAGACGTGTATCGCGGCACTTTGGCGTCAAAGAGTCCAAGCCGCGCGAGTTGAGTTCGGTTCGCCATAAGCGTACGGTTAGGGCACGGAAAAGCGCCGGGCTTTGACGCAGATCAACATAAGGCAAGCGTAATGCTGAATGAACGAAGCTTGAGTGTCGCGCCCGACTGTGGCGATTGCCCGATCCGCCACCGGGCGGTCTGTGCACGATGCGAAAGCGACGAACTCGAGCGCCTTGAGCAGATCAAGTATTACCGCAAGTTCGAGGCCGGACAGTCGATCATCTGGGCCGGCGACCGCATGGATTTCGTGGGGTCCGTCGTGTCCGGGATCGCAACCCTGAGCCAGGCGATGGAAGACGGTCGCACGCAGATGGTGGGCCTACTGCTGCCCAGCGATTTCGTTGGCCGCCCCGGGCGCAACACCGCCGCCTACGACGTGGTGGCCACGACCGATGTCGTCATGTGCTGTTTCCGCCGGTCCCCTTTCGAGGACCTGATGACACGTACGCCGCATATCGCCCAGCGCCTGTTGGAGATGACGCTGGACGAACTGGATGCCGCGCGCGAGTGGATGCTGGTTCTGGGGCGCAAGACCGCGCGCGAGAAGATCGCCTCGCTGTTGTCGATCATTGCCCGCCGCGACGCCACCCTGAACAAGCGCGGTGCCGCCTCCGGCCCGATCGTCTTTGACCTGCCGCTGACCCGTGAGGCGATGGCCGATTACCTGGGCCTGACGCTGGAAACCGTGAGCCGCCAGATCTCGGCCCTGAAAAAGGACGGCGTGATCCACCTGGAAGGCAAGCGCCACGTCACCGTGCCGGACATGTCCCGCCTGATGGACGAGGCAGGGGACGACGCGGACGGGGGTCTGCTTGTCTGAGGGACTGCCCTTTTTCACCTGCGACGTCTTCACGGAAACCGCCTATGCCGGCAATCCGCTGGCCATCGTCGAGGATGCGGATGGGTTGAGCGATGCCGCGATGCAGACCATCGCGCGCGAGTTCAACCTGTCCGAAACGATCTTTGTCCGGTCTCCCGCCGATCCGGCGCACACAGCCAGCGTCCGGATCTTCTTTCCCACGGCAGAGATCCCCTTTGCGGGGCATCCGACCATTGGCTGTGCCATCCACCTTGCACTGAAGGATGCACCCGAAGGCGATTTCGAGACCCGCATCACGCTGGAAGAAGTGGCCGGGCTGGTTCCGGTACAAGTCTGGCGCCGGGACGGACGCCTGGGCGCAGAGTTCCGCGCGCCGGTCCTGCCACACGCGGCCAACACCGGCGAGATGCCCAGCAGGAAAGCGATCGCCGCCGCGCTTGGCCTCTCGGCAGAGCAGATTGGATTTGAAGGGCACCGCCCCGCCCTTTGGCAGGGTGGACCGGCCTTTGGGTACGTCCCGGTGCGCGACCGCGCCGCCCTGGCCGCCGCGCGGCCCAATGGCGCCGCATGGGAGGCGCTATGCGCCGCGACCGGCCTTGGCTCGCATTACCTTTATGCGCCGGGGCAAGAGACGGATTTCTCCGCACGCATGTTCGCCCCCGGAGAAGGCATCCCGGAGGACCCGGCCACCGGATCGGCCTCTGCCATCCTCGCGGCACAACTGCTGGCTTCGGGCGCGCTGTCGGAAGGCGAAACACGGTTGGTGCTGGAACAGGGGGTCGACATGGGCCGCCCCAGCCGAATCGGGTTGCGTATCCAGGCCACCAGCGGCGCGCTGGACAGCATCCATGTCCAGGGCTCTGCGGTGCCGGTCAGTTCGGGACGACTTGTGCCACCCGCCGCCTGAGCCCCCTCACGAAAAGGGGCCGCCCGTGCTCCCGACACGAACGGCCCCGATCCGGTCATGGCATCCGCATCAATGGGCCATGAAGACCGACACACCCGCCTGTTCCAGCATGTTGCGGGTGGCGCCGCCCAGGATGGCCTCGCGGAAGCGCGAGTGGCCATAGGCGCCCATCACGACCATGTCGGCGCTGATGTCCGACACATGCCGCAGCAGGACATCGGACACGCGCGGCATCGTCTTGGCCAGCACGTCGACCTCCGCCTTGACACCGTGGCGGGCAAGGAATTCCGACACCATCCCCCCCGGGTCCGACCGGTTCGGACCGTGTTTCGGCGGGTCAATCACCACCACATGCACCGTATCTGCCTGCTTCAGCAGGGGCATGGCGGACCGTACCGCGCGCAGGGCCTCGTTGCTTTCGTTCCAGCCAAGCACGATACGCTTGGGCTTGGCCGCTGGCTCGACATCCTCGGGCACGACCATGACCGGCACCTGGCCCTCGAACAGCGCGCCTTCGAGGACGGGTTCCAGTTCCACGCCCTTGCCCTCGCCATAGGGCTGCGGCAGCACCACGAGGTCGGTGAAGCGTGCCCGCGAGGCCACATGCCGGCCGATGTCGGCCAGCTGTGCCACGCCGTGATCGACGCTCCACAGAGTGTCGGTCTTTTCCAGCTCGCCGCGCGCGGCGGTGGCCAGCGCCTCGGCCTCGGCGGTGGCCCGTTCCAGGGTTTCCTGCAGGACCATCGCGTTGGCCCCGGCGTAGTAGTACCCCGTCTGGGTGCGATCCACGCCAAGACACAAGGCGCCAAGATGTGCGTCATGGATCTTGGCCACCGTGGCGGCATGGGAAAGGGTCGAGGTCATGAGATCATGGTCGGTGACCACGGTCAGTATCGATTTGAAGGACATTTGCGTCTCCGTCGCTGCGTGGCCCGAGGCTAACCCCGCGCCTTTCGTCGCACCTTGACCCGCGTCAAGGTTAGCGTGGCCATCCATTGATGCAGATCAAGGATGCCTTTCGGCGAACATAGCTAACACGTCCCCAGTCTAAAACCGCCCCTGCGGACAACGAATCGCGCGGGTCAGACGAAGGGACGAAAAATGTTGAATTATCTCAAGCTCATCGTGCTTGGATTGATTGCGATATTCTCGATGATCGCAATCAACTACGCACGAGATGTGGCTTACCTGATCCATGCGATCATTGTCCTGGCGGTCTCCGCCGGGCTGTTTCTGTGGGTCCTGCGCCACACCGACGAGCCGGCGGCACCGGCTCCGCAAAACGAATACATGGACGATGTCGTCCGCTTCGGCGTCATCGCGACCGCCTTCTGGGGCGTGATCGGTTTCATCGCCGGGACCTTCATCGCCTCTCAGCTGGCCTTTCCCGCGCTGAACTTTGACTGGGCGCAGGGCTACCTCAACTTCGGCCGCCTGCGCCCGCTGCACACCAGCGCGGTGATCTTTGCCTTTGGCGGCAACGCGCTGATCGCGACGTCCTTCTACGTCGTGCAGCGCACCAGCGCCGCGCGCCTCTGGGGCGGCAACCTGGCCTGGTTCGTGTTCTGGGGCTATCAGCTGGTGATCGTTCTGGCCGCGACCGGCTATGTGCTGGGGTCGACCCACGCCAAGGAATACGCCGAGCCGGAATGGTACGTCGACTGGCTGCTGACCATCGTCTGGCTTGCCTACCTTGCGGTTTTCGTCGGCACCATCGTCCGCCGCAAAGAGCCGCACATCTACGTGGCCAACTGGTTCTACCTGTCCTTCATCCTGACCGTCGCGATGCTCCACGTCTTCAACAACCTGGCCATCCCGGTCTCGATCTGGGGATCGAAGTCGGTGCAGGTCTTCTCGGGCGTGCAAGACGCGATGACGCAGTGGTGGTACGGCCACAACGCCGTGGGCTTCTTCCTGACCGCCGGCTTCTTGGGCATGATGTATTACTTCATCCCGAAACAGGCCGAACGTCCGGTGTTCAGCTACAAGCTGTCGATCATCCACTTCTGGGCGCTGATCTTCATCTACATCTGGGCCGGTCCGCACCACCTGCACTACACCGCGCTGCCTGACTGGGCCTCGACCCTGGGCATGGTGTTCTCGGTCGTGCTGTGGATGCCGTCCTGGGGTGGCATGATCAACGGCCTGATGACCCTGTCGGGCGCTTGGGACAAATTGCGCACCGACCCGGTGATCCGGATGATGGTGATCTCGGTCGGCTTCTACGGCATGTCCACCTTCGAAGGCCCGATGATGTCGATCCGCGCGGTGAACTCGCTGTCGCACTACACCGACTGGACCATCGGTCACGTCCACTCCGGCGCGCTTGGCTGGAACGGCATGATCACCTTCGGCGCGCTCTACTTCCTGGTGCCCAAGCTGTGGAACCGCGAGCGTCTGTATTCGCTCAGCATGGTCTCCTGGCACTTCTGGCTCGCCACCATCGGCATCGTGCTCTACGCCGCCTCGATGTGGGTGACCGGCATCATGGAAGGCCTGATGTGGCGAGAAGTCGATGCGAACGGCTTCCTCGTGAACTCTTTCGCCGACACCGTGGGCGCCAAGTTCCCGATGTATGTCGTGCGTGCCCTTGGTGGCCTGCTCTACGTCGCCGGTGGCCTCATCATGTGCTACAACCTGTGGATGACCGTGAAACGCGCACCGGCTGTCGAAGCCAGCGCCGCCACGGCCCATGCCACTCCGGCCGAATAAGGAGGACCGGACATGAGCATTCTTCAAAAACACGCCGTCCTTGAAAAGAACGTCACACTGCTGGCCATCTTCGCCTTTCTCGTGGTGACGATTGGTGGCCTGGTGCAGATCGTGCCGCTCTTCTACCTCGAAAACACCATCGAGGACGTCGAAGGCATGCGCCCCTACACGCCGCTGGAACTGGCGGGCCGCGAGGTCTACCTGCGTGAGGGCTGCTACGTCTGCCACAGCCAGATGATCCGCCCGATGCGGGACGAGGTCGAACGCTATGGCCACTACAGCCTTGCGGTCGAGAGCAAGTACGACCACCCGTTCCAGTGGGGATCGAAGCGGACCGGGCCCGACCTGGCCCGCGTCGGTGGCCGCTACTCGGACGAGTGGCACGTCGACCACCTGCGCAACCCGCAGTCGGTGGTGCCGGAATCGGTCATGCCCAAGTACGGCTTCCTCGAGGCCAAGCTGATCGAAGGCACCTATATCGGCGACCTGATGAGCACCAACCGCATGGTGGGCGTGCCCTACAGCGACGAGATGATCGAAGCTGCGCAGGCCGACTTCCTAGCGCAGGCCGATCCGGACAGCGACTACGACGGCCTGCTGGAACGCTACGGCGAGAACGTGAACGTGCGGAACTTTGACGGCGCCCCAGGCGTCTCGGAGGCGGACGCGCTGATCGCCTATCTCCAGATGCTGGGCACGCTGGTCGACTTCTCGACCTTCACGCCCGACGCAAGCCGCTGAGGAGGAACCGACATGGAAACCTATTCCTTCCTTCGGCAACTGGCCGACAGCTGGGCACTTCTGGCGATGTTCGCCTTCTTCGTGGGGATCGTGATCTGGGCCTTCCGGCCCGGATCGGGAAAGGTCCACTCGGACACGGCCAACATCCCGTTCCGCCACGAGAACCGCCCCGCGCCCGCTTCGGGCGACGACACACCCGCCGCAAACTGAGGAGGCCGGGAAAATGAGCAACAACAAGAAGAACGACGATCTCGACTACGAGACGACGGGCCACGAGTGGGACGGCATCCAGGAATACAACAAGCCCCTTCCCAAGTGGTGGCTGTGGACCTTCTATGCCTGCATCGTCTGGGCGATCGGCTATACCATCGCTTACCCCGCCTGGCCCGGCATTTCGGGGGCGACCCCGGGGCTCTTGGGCTTCTCGACGCGGGGCAACGTGGAAAAGGCCATCACCGACCACGAGGCGGAACTGGGTCCGATCAACGACAAGCTCGCCTCGGTCGAGTTGACCGCCATCGCGGATGACCAGGAACTGCTGCAATACGCCAACAACGCCGGCGGCGCGGTCTTCCGCACCTGGTGCGCACAGTGCCACGGCTCTGGCGCAGCGGGCGCCAAGGGCTATCCCAACCTGCTGGACGACGACTGGCTCTGGGGTGGCTCCATCGAGGCGATCCACGAGACCGTCAGCCACGGCATCCGCAACGAGGTGGACGACATGGCCCGCTGGTCGCAGATGCCCGCCTTTGGCCGGGACGAACTGCTGGTCGAGGAAGAGGTCGTGCAGGTCGTCAACTACGTCATGCAGCTGTCGGGGCAGGAGCCGCGTGATCCCGCTGCCGCAGAAGCGGGCGCCGAGGTCTACGACATCAACTGCTCGGGCTGCCACATGGAAGACGGCACTGGCGACCGGTTCCAGGGTGCGCCCAACCTGACCGACCGGATCTGGCTCTACGGCGGCGACTTCGACTCGCTTTACCAGACGGTCTACAACTCGCGGTTCGGCGTGATGCCCCCGATGGGTGGCGCCGACCTGACCGAGGCAGAAATCCGCGCCGTGTCGGTCTATGTGCACGGCCTGGGCGGGGGGGAAGCCTCGGAAGAGTAATCGCCCGCACAAGGTAAAACAAAGCGATCCCCTCGCCGAAAGGCGGGGGGATTTTTTCATGCACAGGGTCTGGCTACTCCGCCCTCGCCGCATGTCGAAAAAACATTGTTGGACATCAAAAAAACCGCGCGGAGGCCCGGCGGTTTGATGCAAGTCAAGGCTGCCGTGCGACGGCCTGTTATTGTCGGGTCAAGGTCGTCGGGAACACCAACCCGACGCAGTCTTCCCGGCCTGAAAGGTCGGGCATGGCGCTGGTGTCCTGTCCTGTTCGCGCGTTTCCTGGGACACCAGCGCCCTTTTCATTCCCCTCACCGACGATCCACCGGCAAGGTTCCCGCAGGCGTTCCACCATCAGGGCGCGGTGCGCTGCATCCGGTCGGCAATGTGACCACCCGCCAAAGGTCGGGGCGATAGACGATCGGGTCAATCATCGCGCCCGCTCCGGCGTCCGGCGTGATTGCGAAACGGCATGTCCTCGTCGAGCCAGCCCAGCTTGGGCAGGTCTTGCGCGTTGCGGTGCGGTGCCCGCGGCTCGTTCCGGGTGGCGGTGAAAAAGCTCTTGGCGAAAATTCCGAACATCTCGGTCTCCTTTGCGTGTCCTGTTCTGCCCTCAACTTGACGGAAGGGACCGCCTCATGCGACTCAGGAATAAATCCGCAGTGTAACCCTGGCTTACATATGAACTGGTCCTCCCTGCCCCCGCTGGCCGCCCTGCGCGCCTTTGCAGCCTACACGGAAACGCGATCTGTCAACGCGGCCGGGGGGTTACTGAATGTTAGCCACGCTGCCATAAGCCAGCAGATGCGGGCGCTGGAAAGCCACCTGGGCGTTGCCTTGCTGGACCGGTCCGGGCGCAAGCTGGCCCTGACCCACGAAGGAGAGACCCTGGGCCGCAGCCTGATCGAGGCTTTCGGGTCGATCACCCAGACCGTCGAGGCGCTGACCGGCGCCGATGCCTCGCGTCCCTTGCAGATCTCGGTCACGCCGACCTTTGCCGCCGCCTGGCTGATGCCGCGGCTGAACGGGTTCCGGGAAAAGCACCCGGACATCAACCTGATGATCGACCCTTCGGCGCTGGTGCAACCGCTGGAACCCGGCGGCATCGACATGGCGCTGCGCTATGGCGACGGCAACTGGCCAGGGCTGGAATCGGATCTGCTGATCCGGTCCCCCATCGTGGTGGTCGCCGCGCCCGACCTTGTCGGCACCCGCGACATCACGTCACCCGCCGACCTGCGCGATTATCACTGGCTCCAGGAACTCGGTACCAACGAGGCGACGGAGTGGTTTGCCCAGCACGGCGTCGACCGCGACGCCGGGCGCGGTTTCACCGCCCTTCCGGGCAACCACATGCTGGAGGCCGCCCGCGCAGGACAGGGCGTCGCCATTGTCGCAGGGGTTTTCGTGGAAAACGACGTCCGCGCCGGGCGTCTGCGCAAGCTCTTCGAAGACAAGCGAAAAAAGGGCTATCACATCGTCACGCGCCCCGGCGTGCCGCGTCCCCCGCTCAAGGCCTTCCTGACCTGGCTGCGCCGCGAGGCGGGCAAAAGCTGAGTCACAAACTCAAAAATTGATACAGGTCAAAGCTGTTGTCCTGCCGCACTGGGTAAACCCCTCGCGAACCCGAGTCCAACGGAGCGATTCCCCGTGTCCGACAGTACCCCACCGTCCCTTTATGCAGCGCGCGAACCGATCTTCCCCAGGCGGGTCAGCGGCAAGTTCCGCAACCTCAAGTGGGTGATCATGATCATCACGCTGGGCATCTATTACATCACGCCCTGGCTTCGTTGGGACCGCGGACCGCAGCTGCCGGACCAGGCGGTACTGATCGACCTGGCCAACCGCCGTTTCTTCTTCTTCTGGATCGAGATCTGGCCGCATGAGTTCTACTTTGTCGCGGGCCTGTTGATCATGGCCGGGCTGGGACTGTTCCTGTTCACCTCGGCGCTGGGCCGGGTCTGGTGCGGCTATGCCTGCCCCCAGACCGTCTGGACAGATCTCTACATCCTCGTGGAACGCTGGGTCGAAGGCGACCGAAATGCGCGCCTGCGCCTGCACCGCCAGGACAAGCTGGATTTTCGCAAGGTGCGGCTGCGGCTGACGAAATGGACGATCTGGTTCCTGATCGGCCTCGCCACCGGCGGCGCCTGGGTGTTCTACTTTACCGACGCGCCGACGCTGCTGGTCGACCTCGTGACCGGGCAGGCGCATCCCGTGGCCTACACCACCATGCTGATCCTGACGGCGACCACCTTTTTCTTTGGCGGCTTCGCACGCGAACAGATCTGCATCTATGCCTGCCCCTGGCCGCGCATCCAGGCCGCCATGATGGACGAGGACACGCTGACCGTCGGCTATCGCGAATGGCGCGGTGAACCGCGCGGCAAGCACCGCAAGGCCGAGGGCGCCGAGAACCTGGGCGACTGCATCGACTGCATGGCCTGCGTCAACGTCTGTCCGATGGGGATCGACATCCGCGACGGGCAACAATTGGAATGCATCACCTGCGCGCTTTGTATCGACGCCTGCGACGACATGATGGCCAAGATCGGCAAGCCCCGCGGTCTGATCGACTACCTGGCCCTGTCGGACGAGCCGCGCGAGCGCGAGGGCAACACGCCGCGCCCGGTCTGGCAGCACGTCTTTCGCGTCCGGACGATGATGTACACGGCGCTGTGGTCTCTCGTCGGCATCGGGCTTGTCTTTGCGCTCTTCATCCGGCCGGACATCGAGATGACGGTCGCACCGGTCCGCAACCCGACCTTCGTGACCCTGTCGGATGGCTCGATCCGGAACACCTACGACGTGCGTCTCCTGAACAAGCACGGCGAGGACCGTCCGTTCCGGATCTCCCTGATCGGAAACGAATACCTGCGGGTCCAGCTGGAAGGCACGCCCTATGAAACCGTGGACGTGCCCGCCAACGAGACCTACCTCCAAAGGGTCTACGTCATCGCGCCGCCCGACTCCGGGCCGGCAGAGGCAGAACGCACCGAATTCCGGTTCTGGGTCGAGGATCTGACCAACGGCGACCGGGCCCATAGCGACACGATCTTCAACGGAGCGGCGAACTGATGGCCAGGAAAGAGTTCAAGCTGACCGGCTGGCATGTGCTGGGAATCTTCGGCGGCGCCTTCGGCATCATCATCGGGGTGAACATCGCGCTGGCGGTCAATGCCGTCAGCACCTTCCCCGGGCTCGAGGTGGCGAACTCCTACGTCGCCAGCCAGACCTTCGACAAGCGCCGCGAGGCGCAGGAGGCCTTGGGCTGGACCGTCGAGGCCCGGCTGGAAGAAGACATGCTGATCCTCTCGATCACAGACGAGGACGGGCGCCCGGTCCAGGCGGGCAAGCTGACCGCGACGGTTGGCCGCCCGACCAACGTCAGCGAGGACCGCGAGCCCGAATTCGCCTTCAACGGCCACGCCTACATCGCCTACGAGGACCTGCGCCCCGGCAACTGGGACGTCTGGCTGAAGGCCACCGCGCTGGATGGCACGCCTTTCGAACAGCGGCTGGAAATGACGGTGACAAACTGAGATGACCGCCACCCTGCGCCCCCCCGCCTCGGCCTGCCCGGCCTGCGCCGCCGCCCCGGCGGCAGAGGCGCTTGCACACCATGAGGCGCCGCAGGAGGCGCATATCGTCCTGTCCCTGCCGACGATCCATTGCGCCGCCTGCATGTCCGCCGTGGAACGCGCGCTGGACAAGGTGCCCCAGGTCCGTTCGGCCCGTGTCAACCTGACCCTGAAACGGGTCAGCATCGAGGCCGACCCGGACCTGACCGCCGCCGACGTGATCCCGGTGGTCCAGGGCGCGGGCTACGAGGCGCATGAACTCGACAACACGGCGATTTCGGCCACGGCCACGGACAAGGCCGGGCGGGATCTGCTCATGCGGCTGGCGGTTGCCGGCTTCGCGGCGATGAACGTCATGCTGCTGTCGATCGCGGTCTGGTCCGGGGCAGAGGGGCCGACGCGCGATCTGTTTCACTGGATCTCGGCGGCGATTGTCCTGCCGGCGGTCGGTTTCTCGGCCATGCCATTCTTCCGCAACGCCTGGACGGCGCTGTCCGCCCGCAGCCTGAACATGGACGTGCCGATTTCGCTGGCCATCCTGCTGGCGGTGGGCACCTCGCTCTGGGAAACCTCGCTGTCGGGCGAGCACGCCTATTTCGATGCCGCCATCGCGCTGACCTTTTTCCTGCTGACGGGGCGTTATCTCGATCACCGCACGCGCTCGGTGGCCCGGTCGGCGGCCGAGGAACTGGCCGCGCTCGAGGTGCCCCGCGCCTGGCGCATCACCGACGCGGGCGAAACGCAGGTCCCGGTGGGCGAACTGGCCGTCGGTGACCTGATCCGCGTGCGCCCCGGCGGGCGGATGCCGGTGGATGGCGAAATCGTCTCGGGCACCTCCGAGCTGGACCGTTCCCTGCTGACCGGCGAGACGCTGCCCGTCTTCGCGGAACCGGGACGGACGGTCAGTGCCGGAGAGGTCAACCTGACCGGCCCGTTGACCATCCGTGCCAGCGCCGTGGGCCGCGACACCTCGCTGCACCGCATGGCCGATCTGGTCGCCGTGGCCGAGTCCGGCCGCTCGCGCTATACCTCGCTGGCCGACCGGGCCGCGAAACTCTACGCACCCGGCGTGCACATCCTGTCGGCCCTGGCCTTCGTCGGCTGGCTGATCTACGCAGGCGACCTGCGCGTGGCCCTGAACATCGCCGCCGCCGTGCTGATCATCACCTGCCCCTGCGCCCTTGGCCTTGCCGTGCCCGCCGTCACAACCGCCGCCTCTGGAAGGTTGTTCAAGCGCGGGCTGCTGATCAAGGATTCGACCGCCCTGGAGCGGCTGGCGCAGGTCGACACGGTGGTTTTCGACAAGACAGGCACGCTGACCTCCGGCACGCCGGAACTGACCAACCTCGGCGATTTCACCCGTCGCGACCTGGAACTCGCGCTGGCGCTGGCCGAAGGCTCCAGTCACCCACTGTCGCAATCCCTGGCCGCCGCCGCGCGCGAGGCCGGGATTAAACCCGAGACCCTGACCGACGTGACCGAGATCCCGGGCCACGGCACCACGGGCATCTGGCGCGGACAGGAGGTCCGGCTGGGCCGGGCAAACTGGGTCGGCGGCGGCCAGACCGACAAGACCGCCGCCTGGCTGCGGGTGGGGGACGGACCGGCACAGGCCTTCCTCTTTACCGACCGCCTGCGCGAGGGGGCCGAAGAGGCCGTCACCGCCCTGCGGGAGGCCGGACTCAAGGTCATCCTGATTTCCGGCGACACCACCCCGGCGGTCGAGTCGCTGGCGGAACGGCTGGGCATCACGCAGTGGATGGCCGAGGCTCTGCCGCAGGACAAATCCACCCGCATCGCCATGATGAGCCGCGACGGCGCGCATGTGCTGATGGTGGGTGACGGGCTGAACGACACGGCGGCGCTGACCGCCGCCCATGCCTCGATCTCGCCCGCCTCGGCGCTGGACGCGGCGCGCGTCGCCTCGGACATCGTCCTTCTGGGCGGCTCGCTGGCGCCGATCCCCGAGGCGGTGCAGACCGCCCGCAAGGCCACCCGCCGCATCCGAGAGAATTTCACCGTGGCAACCTGGTACAACATCATCGCGGTCCCCCTGGCAGTGGCCGGGCTCTGCTCGCCGCTGATTGCCGCATTGGCCATGTCGGCCAGCTCGATTACCGTGTCGCTGAACGCGCTGAGACTGCGATAGGAGGCCCGTCATGAACATCCTGACCTACCTGATTCCGATCTCGTTGGTGCTGGGCGGCGCGGGTCTGGCCTTTTTCGTCTTCACCCTGCGCTCGAACCAGTACGACGACCCCGAGGGCGACGCTCAGCGCATCCTGTCGGGCGAATACGACGACCGGCCAAAGCAGGACTGACAGGCCCAGTCCGCGCGCGGACAGCCTGGCGGATCGGAACAGACCTCTTGGGACACAGACGCTCCAGTCCTCTCCAGCCCCTTTCCGGCTTCTTCTTGGCCAAAATACACCCGGG
>NZ_JARAMO010000096.1:0-1050 GCF_028807275.1 Mameliella sp. AT18 | reverse complement strand
ATCCTGGGCACCTGGGTGCACGGCCCCGGTATGCTGCACACTTCCGACCCGGTGGATGAACCCGCCGACCTGGAAGGGATGAAGATCCGCGGCGGCTCTCGCATGGTCAACCAGCTGTTGGAACTGCTGGGGGCGGAGCCCATCGGCCTGCCGGTGACAGCCATCCCCGAAGCCCTGTCCAAGGGCGTCATCAACGGCACCACCATCCCCTGGGAGGTGACGGCGGCGCTGAAGGTCTCTGAACTGGTCGACAATCACACCGAGTTCGACGGCCCGGCAATCTACAACCTGACCTTCGTCCTGGCCATGAACCAGGAGCGGTATGACAGCCTGCCCGAGGACTTGCAAAAGGTCATCGACGACAATTCGGGGCTGGAATTCTCGGTCTTCGCCGGCGGCACGATGGCCGCGGCCGACGGGCCCGCGCGCCAGATCGCTGTGGACAGGGGCAACAATATCATCACCATCAGTGCAGAGGACGCCGCCCGCTGGGAGGAGCTTGCGCGCCCGGTCTACGATGCATGGGTCGCCGATGTGGCAGACAAGGGCATCGACGGGCAGGCACTGATCGACCAGGCCAAGGCCCTCATGCAGGAATACGCAAAGTAAACCGCTTCCCAAAAGGGAAAGCGGAGGTCATTCAGGGAGGTAAGACATGACCACACGCAGAACCGTTCTTGGCATTGCCGGGGCCGCACTGGCCGCGATGATGACCACCACTTCGGCAATGGCGCAGGAGGTCACGCTGACCCTGCACCAGTTCCTGCCTGCGCAGGCCAATGTGCCGAAGCAGGTGCTGGACGTCTGGGCGGACAAGGTCGAGGCGGATTCGAACGGCCGTATCGAGATCGAGCGCTACCCCTCGATGCAGCTGGGCGGCACCCCGCCGGAACTGATGGACCAGGCTATCGACGGCATCGCCGATATCGTCTGGACCGTCGTCGGTTATACGCCCGGCCGTTACCCGACGACCGAAGTCTTTGAACTGCCCTTCATGGTGTCCGATGCCCGCGCGGCCTCTTACGCCTACTGGAAGATGTTCGAAGAGCA
>NZ_JARAMO010000087.1:0-36252 GCF_028807275.1 Mameliella sp. AT18 | reverse complement strand
GCGGCAAAGCCGCAAACAGTCCCGTCCCGCCGGCCCGGCTACACCTCACTCGAAACTGATCGACACCATCCCGAAGTCGCCGAAATCGGCCTCTACCATGCAGCCGGGCGGGCATTCCACGGGCCGGATGAAGGAGCCGGACAGGACCACCTGCCCGGCCTCGATCCCCTGACCATAACCCGCCAGCCGTTCCGCCAGCCAGACGATCCCCATGACCGGATCGTTCAGCACCCCGGCGCCCAGCCCCGTCTCCTCGACCACGCCGTCGCGGGTCACGATGGCCCCGGTCCAGCGCAGGTCCACAAGCCGGGGGTTCACCTTCGTCTCTCCCAGGACGATGCCTGCGTTGGCCGCGTTGTCCGCGATGGTGTCGCAGACGCTGCGCGTCCGGCCCGTCTGCGGATCCATGCGCAATATGCGCGTATCGAGGATTTCCAGCGAGGCGCAGACATGGTCCGAGGCCGCGACCACCTCTTCCCGTGTCACCGCGCCCTGCAACGGCGCCTTCATGACAAAGGCGATCTCCGCCTCCACCCGGGGCTGGATGAACCGCCCCTTGGGCACGACACCGCCGCTCTCGAAGACCATGTCGTCCAGCAAGACGCCGCTGTCCGGCGTGTCGATCCCCAGGGCATCCTGCATCGCGCGCGAGGTCAGGCCGATCTTCCAGCCCACCTGCCGGCGCCCCTCTGCCAGGCGCGCGGTGACATAGGCGGCCTGAATGGCATAGGCCTCGTCCATCGTCATGCCGGGATGCGCCAGCGACAAGAGGCCGATCTGTTCGCCCGAGGCCTCTGCCTGCACCAGGGCTCGCGCCGCGGTGTGGATCTCGTCCTCGGTCACGCTTCGTCCTCCACCCCGTTGCGCAACACGCCGATGCCCTCGGCCTCGACCTCGATCACGTCGCCCGGCTTCAGCCAGACCGGCGGGTCCAGCCGCGCACCTGCCCCGGTGGGCGTGCCGCAGACCAGCACATCGCCCGGCACCAGGGTGCAGAAGGTCGAGACGTAATTGATGATGTAGCGGAAATCATAGATCATCCGCGAGGTCCGGTCCTGCTGCCGAACCTCGCCGTTCACGCGGCACTCCAGCGCGATGTCGTCCAGCTGCGCCGCATTGGTGAAGGGCACCAGCCAGGGGCCGATCGCGCCCGAGCGGTCCCAGTTCTTGCCCTGCGTGACGTTGAACTTGGCGTGGCGCACCCAGTCCCGGATCGTCCCCTCGTTGCACAGCGTCAACGCGGCGACATGGTCATAAGCCTCATCGCGCGGAATCCGCCGCCCACCCTTGCCGATGACCAGAACGATCTCGCCTTCGTAGTCCAGCTGTTCGCTCTCGGGCGGCCGCACCAGGTTGGCCCCATGTCCCACGAAGGACCCCGGAAAACGGATAAACAAGGAGGGCTTCGATGGCGCCGCCTGGCCGTCCTTGTACTCGGCATTGCGGTCCGGGTAGTTGACGCCGACGCAGATGATCTTGTCCGGCGCCGGGATCGGCGGCTCCAGCATCACCGCCTCCAGCGGCAGATCCGCCGCGCGTCCTGCCGCCTGCATGAAGATCTCCTTCAGCGCGTCCGCCGCGATCACCTCGCGCAGGGTCGGGTATTGCGGGTTGGCCGAGGACAGGTCGATCACCCCCTCCTCCGTGTGCAAGCCGTAGCCCGGTTTGCCCGCGTGGCTGTAACTCACGAAATGCGGTGTCATCATGATCTGTCCCCTGCCAGTTCCCGAATGACCGTGCCGGCCATCATCACGTCGTCCCGGGTGCAGTCGAACTGCCCCACCTGAAAGCGGATCACCTTGCGGCCCGCGTGCATGCCTTGCGTGACATAGATCCGCCCGTCGGCATTGATCGCATCCACCAGCGCCTGCTGGGCGGCATCATCGCCCGGCCCCCGGAAGGTGAACAGCGACAGAATCGGCTCGGTCACGATCTCGAACCCGTCCCGCCGCAGGTCCTCGCAAAGCGCCCCGGCCCAGGCCACATGGTTGCGGAGGCGCGCCCGCAGTCCCTCCAGCCCGTAGTACCGGATCAGGAACCACAGCTTGAGGGCCCGGAACCGCCGGCCCAGGGGGATTGTCCACTCCGAGTAGTTGACCACCTCCGCATGGGAGGTCTTGAGGTACTCGGGCTCGATCTTGAGCGTGTCGATCTGCTGTTTCGGATCGCACAGGAACTGCACCGAACAATCGAACTGCGCGCCCAGCCACTTGTGCGGGTTGAAGACGATGCTGTCACAGCCCTCCACAGCTTCCCAGAACTGCGCCCGGAACTCCGGGCAGATCATCGCCGACCCGGCCCAGGCCGCATCCAGATGCAGGTACAGCCCCTCGTCTCGCGCGATCTCCACCAGTTCCGGCAGATGATCCCAGGCCCCCACGCCGGTGGCCCCGGTCACGGCAATGATCCCGGCGGGCACATGGCCGGCAGCCCTGTCCTCGGCGATGCGCGCGCGCAGAGCCTCGGCATCCACGGCGAACTCCGGCGCGTCCCGTGTCGGCAGCTTGACCAGGTTCTCCTGCCCGATCCCCGCCACCCAGCAAGCCCGGTCGATCGAACTGTGCACCTGGTCCGAACAATAGATCCGCAACTGCCCCTTGCCCGACAGCCCCTCGCGGTTGCCGGTCCAGCCGGTCGCCCTCTCGCGCATGGTCAGCACAGCCGACAGGGTCGCCGACGAGGCGGAATCCTGGATCACGCCGGAAAACCCCTCGGGCAGTCCCAGCGCCTGGCGCAGCCAATCGATCATCACCCCTTCCATCTCGGTCGCCACCGGAGAGGTCTGCCAAAGCATGCATTGCGGGGCGAGCACGCTCACCAGCATCTCGGCCAGCATGGACACCGGCGCCGCATTGGCCGGGAAATAGGCAAAGAACCGCGGGTGCTGCCAGTGGGTCAGCCCTTCGGGCACGATGCGCTCGAAATCCTCCCAGATCGCGCCCATCTCCTCGCCCGCCTCGGGCGGGACAGGCGCCAGCCGGTCGGCAAAACTCCCGGGCGCCACGGCCGGCCGCACCGGCCGCTCCCGCACCCCCTTGTGATACTCGGCGCCGAATTCCGCCGCCTTCGCCCCCCAGGCCGCAAACTCATCCCAGTCCATCACTCTCTCCACTCATCCTCGACCCGTGTTTCTTTGGGCAAAAAATACCTCCGGGGACGCCCGCAGGGCGGGGGCAGAGCCCCCAACGGCGCGCGCCAGCGCGCTTGAGCTGCCGCGCCGCAGGCGCGTCCGCCAGGCAACGGCTCAAGGCGCCACGATCGGCGTCGCCTTCAGCACAGCCTCGACCGGCTCCACGCCTTCGAAAACCGATCCTTCCTCGAACCAACTCCTGGGTGCCGGTGCCCCCCAAAGGGTCTGGCGCTGCGGGTCCTTCAGGTCCCAGCGGATCGGCTCCAGGTCCGGATCGACGGTCTGGTAATCGGAACAATAGATCTCGATCCGGTGCCCGTCCGGGTCACGGATATACAGGAAGAAGGCATTGGAAATCCCGTGCCGCCCCGGCCCGCGTTCGATATTGTCGAGATAGCCAGTGGTCGACATCAGGTCCAGCAGGTCGATGATGTTCAAAGGCGTCGGCACCCAGAAGGCGGTGTGATGCAGGCGCGGCCCGGTGCCATTGGTAAAGGCCACGTCATGCACGCCCCCCTTGCGGTGCATCCAGGCCGCCCAGAGCTTCTTGCTGACGTCGTCCTCGGTATATTCCGTCACCCGGAATCCCAGCCGCCCGTAGAAAGCCACCGCCTTGTCCACGTCCGGCGCGAAACAGTTGAAATGGTCGATCCTGAGCGGCTTGACCCCATTGTAAAGCCGGTACTGCTGGTGGATCGGCGGCAGCCGGTCCATGCGGAAGTAGAATTCCATCGGCGCACCGAAACAGTCATGCGTGCGCAGCGTCCGCCCCTGGTGCGACCGTTCCACCCATGCCACCGAATGCCCCTCGGAGACAAACCAGTCATGGGCGCGGTCCAGGTCCTCTTCCGAATAGACCTTGTAGGACAGGTACCGCACCGAGGCCTCGTCCGCCTTGCGCAGCACCATGCAATGATGGCCGCGCTCCTCCATCGCGCGCAGGCACAGGGTCTCCGGCGTCTCCTCCGTCACTTGCAGGCCCAGCGTGTCGACGTAGAACGCCCGGCTGGCGGCAAGATCCGTCACGCCGTATTCGACATGGCTCAGCCGTACGATGTTGAACGGCGGGTAGAGGTTCGGTTCGGGGATCGGCATCACGCGCCCTCCAGGTCAAAGACAACATTGGCCTGCCCCGTTCCGGAGCTGGGAAAATATTCGCCGATCAGCTCGCCGCGACCGCGATAGGCATCCCAGCCCAGCGCCGCCATCAGCATCACGGTGTCGTGCATGTTGCCCTCGCCGTCGCAGTGTTCGGCGTAGTCGGGCAGGATTTTCAGAAAGGTCTCGATGTCGCCGCGCTTCCACATGTCCAGCACCATCAGGTCCACCTGCCGGTTGAACTCTTTCGAGATGGTGAAGGTGCCATTGTTCTCGGCATAGATCTCGGTCGGCCAGATGTGATGCGAGAGCGAGCCGGAGGCGATCAGCGCCACCTTTGAATCGCTCGCCTCGATGGCCTTGCGGATGCCCACCCCCACCTTTCGAGAGCTCTCGTGCGAATGCACCTGGCACATGGCGGAGACCGAGACCACCTTCAGCGCGCGGTCCGCATTCATGAACCGCATCGGCACCAGCGTGCCATATTCCAGGTCGAGGCTCTCGACCTGGTGGCTCAGCGTATGCGTCCCCTCCGCCGTCGCGTAGTCCGCGATCAGGTCGCCAAGGGCCGGGTTGCCATCATATTCATAGTCCATGTCGCGGATGAACTGCGGGAACTCGTGGCTGGCGTAACAGCCCTTGAAATGCGGCAGCGCGTTGACGTGATAGCCCGCGTTCACCATCCAGTGCGTATCCAGCACCACGAAGGTGTCCGCCCCGGCCTCGCGGGCGCGGCGGCCGATCTCGCGGTGCCCGTCGATGGCCTGCTGGCGGCAGCCTTTCAGCGCGCCTTCCTGCTCGGACATCAACATGGTCGGCACGTGGGTCGCCTTTGCGGCCAGTACCAGCTCTCCCATCTCTTCCTCCTCCGGCCGCGCGCGCTCTGGCCCGCGCAGGCCCCATGCTTCTTCTTGGTCGAAATACCCCAGACAGCCCGAAGGACCGCCTCAGCCCCCCAGTTTCGGGATCTTGTGCGCCTCGGTCGCAAAGCTGACGTTGACCGTCTCCATGTAGAAATCAAAGGACCAGTCGCCGCCATCGCGGCCGATGCCGGATGCCTTGACCCCACCGAAGGGCGTCGGCAGGTGGCGGATGTTCTCCGAGTTTACCCACATCATGCCCGCTTCCAGCCGCTGCGTCATCCGCAGCGCGCGCGACAGGTCCGAGGTCCAGAGGTATGCCGTCAGGCCATACTCCGTGTCATTGGCGATCTGCATCGCCTCTGCCTCGTCCTTGAAAGGGATCGCGGTCAGGACCGGGCCGAAAATCTCCTCGCGCGCCACCGCCATGTCGTTGTTGACATTGGTGAACAGGGTCGGCGCGACGTAACAGCCTTCATCCCCCACCTTGACGCCACCGGCGGCAACCGTGGCCCCGTCCTCGCGGGCCTTGTCGAAATAGCCCAGCACCTTCTTCTCGTGCACCGGATGGATCAGCGGGCCGACCACGGTTTCGGGGTCCAGCGGGTGGCCCACCTTTATCTTCGAGGCGCGCTCGGCCACTCGGGCGCAGACCTCGTCATAGATCGTGTCCTGCACCAGCAGGCGCGAGGACGAGGTGCAGCGTTCGCCGTTCAGCGAGTAGATCATGAAGACCGCCGCATCCACGGCGCGTTCGATATCGGCGTCATCGAAGACGATCACCGGGTTCTTGCCGCCCAGTTCGAAATGCACACGCTTCAACGTCTCCGAGCCCTGCCGCATGATCATCGAGCCGGTCCGGCTTTCGCCGACAAAGGCAATCGCCTTGATGCCGGGGTGTTCGGTCAGCGCCCTGCCCGCATCCTCGCCCATGCCGTTCACCACGTTCAGCACGCCCGGCGGCAGCCCCGCCTCCTCGGCGATCTCGACCAGCAGTTTCGCCGACATGGGCGAAAACTCGGCCGGTTTCTGAACCACGGTACAGCCCGCCGCCAGCGCCGGGGCGATCTTCCAGGTGGACAGCATGAAGGGCGTGTTCCACGGTGTGATCACACCCACCGGGCCGATCGGCCGGCGAGAGGTGACGTTCATCTGGCCCGGCGCATAAAGCGTCTGCCCGTCGCGGGCCTCGGGCGCCTTGTCGGCGAAAAAGCGAAAGTTCTCGGCCCCGCGGATCGCGGCTTTGGACATGAAGCGGATCGCCTGTCCGGTGTCCAAACTCTCGACCAGGGCGATTTCCTCGGCGCGGGAGACGATGCCGTCGGCAACATTGTGCAGGATCTCACGCCGGGCCTTGCCCGGCATGTCGCGCCATTCATCAAAGGCCGCGGTCGCGGCGCGCACCGCGGAATCCACGTCTTCCGCCCCACCTTTGGCGACCGGTGCCAGCGTGCCACCGTCGACAGGAGAAATCGTTTCGAAAGTCGCGCCGGAGGCAGCCATGCGCTGTTCGCCCCCGATATGGTTCAGAACACCCTCGCGCTTGAACCGCGACAGCGCCGCTTCGGCCTTGGCCAGGTTTTGGGTCAGGTCACTCATGACGTCCTCTCAGCTTTCCGCCTTCAGGCGGGCGTGTATGGGATTGGCTTTCCAGCTCAGATCCGGGTCGATCTCGCGGATTTCCAGCGACAAGGCGAAATGCGGACTGTCCAGCAAGTCCGCCAGCGTATCTCGGGCGACGGCAAAGACAGCCTCCCCGGCCTCTGCCAGGACCGGCTTGCTGCGCCCGGCACCAACCGACAGCTCCATCGCCAGGAAATGATTGTCCGGGTGGCGGTCCGCCACGGACGCCGCGTCGCAACGATGCGCCCGCACCCGGATCCCCGCCAGCGGAAAGACGCCTGCGGCCGACATCGCCGCGTGCAGGACATCACAGAGCGCCTGTATGTTGGCCAGCGCCTCAAGACCCGGCGAATATTCAAGCTTCAGATGCGGCATGCTGCGACTCCCCCTTTGACACTTAACATGTTAAATAATAATCTGCCTGTCAACAGGAGACTTCGATGACCCGATCCAGAGACGATTTTCCGCTGTCAGCAACGCAACGCACGTTGCCCATCGCGCTCTTGCGGGCCCGCGAGGCGGTGATGGAGAGATTCCGCCCAATGCTGCGCGACATCGACGTGACAGAGCAGCAATGGCGCGTGCTGCGCGTCGTGCAGGAAGCCGAGGAGATCGACGCCACACAACTGGCCCGCGCCGCCTGTGTCCTGGCACCATCGCTGACGCGCATCCTGAAATCGCTGGAGTCACGCGGCCTGATCACCCAGGGGCGGGACAAGAACGACAGGCGCCGAACACTGGTCCGCCTGACCGAAGCGGGCGACGCACTGCTGCACGAGGCCGGGCTGGTCAGCGCCAAGATCTACGCAGAGATCGAGGCAAAGCTGAGCGCGGAACGGATTGCAGACCTGCTCGATGCGCTGGAGCGCATGACCGACGACCTGACAAAGCAGGACGACGCCGGGAACGGCGACTGACCCCCTCACCGCCCGCTCAAGCCCCACCACCCTGCGCCGAACCGACAGCGCAGGTCAGGACAGCGCCGGGCAGAAACGAATACGTTTGCAAAAATTAGCGACACCCTTAAAATGCGCCCGCATAGACCATGCTCCTGAACATGAAAGGACAGACTGTGCCCACCTCGCAACCTCCGGTCGATGGCGTCACCTGGCTCCGCGCGCCGAGGCTTTCATCCGAAAGCGGAACATCGGACATTCAAAACACTGTTTCCGACGTATTATCAGACGTTAAGGCGCGCGGCGACGCCGCTGTCGCCGACTTCGCCGCCCGGTTCGACAAGAGTGAACTGACCGCCTTCGAAGTCACCGAGGCAGAGCGGGAAGAGGCGCTGAAGACCCTCGATTCGCAGACCCGCGCGGATACGGAATTTGCGATTGCAAACGTAACCAAATTTGCCGAGGCACAGCTTGCCACGATGCTGCCGCTCGAGGTCGAGATCCGCGAAGGCGTACACCTGGGCCACCGGATCATTCCGCTGGAACGGGTGGGGTGTTACGTGCCCGGCGGGCGCTACCCGCTGCTTTCGGCGCCGGTGATGACCATCGTCCCGGCCAAGGTGGCCGGCGTGGACGAGATCATCGCCTGCCTGCCGCCCAACGCCCATCCCGCCATGATCGCAGGATGCCACCTGTCCGGAGCGGACCGGATCTTTCGCATCGGCGGCGCGCAGGCGATCGCGGCGATGGCGTATGGCACCGAGACGGTCCCGGCGGTGAACAAGATCGTCGGCCCCGGGAATGCCTTCGTCAACGAAGCCAAGCGCCAGGTCTTTGGCCCCATCGGCATCGACCAGCTGGCCGGCCCGTCCGAGATCTACACGCTGGCCGACAGCACCGGCGACGCGGCGATGATCGCCACCGATCTGCTGGCGCAGGCCGAACATGACGTGCGCACGCGCGTCGGCCTGATCACCACCGATGCGGCTCTGGCCGAGAGGGTCGAGGCCGAAGTGGCCCGACAGATGGAAGAGCTGGCAACCGCAGACACCGCCCGGCAGGCCTGGGACGACTATGGCGAGATCGCGGTCTGCGCGGACGAGGCCGCGATGATCGCCTATTCGGATTACATCGCCGCCGAGCACCTGCAGGTCCATACCGCCGATCCAAAGGCGTTTGCCCTGAAACTGCGCAACTACGGCTCTCTTTTCATTGGCGAAATGGCCAGCGTGGTCTATTCGGACAAATGCTGCGGCACCAACCACACGCTGCCGACGATGGCCGCAGGGCGCTACACCGGCGGGCTATGGGTGGGCGCCTATGTCAAGGTGGCGACGCATCAGTGGATGGAGCCCGAGGGCGTCCGCCAGGTGGCCCCGCCCGCCGTCCGCCAGAGCGCAAGCGAGGGCCTGGACGGCCACCGCCGCGCCGCGCAGCTGCGGCTTGACCGACTTCAGGCCAGCGGCGGCTGAAGAACAGAGTGATCGGTCGCCGCCTCGAAGGCGGCGCCGATCCGCAGGATGGTGGCCTCGCCGCCTTTCGGCCCGACGATCTGCAGGCCCAGCGGCAAGCCATCTGCAAAGCCCATCGGCACCGACAGCGCCGGATGGCCGGTCATGTTGAAAGGGATCGTGCGCATCGCCGTCCAGACGGCTTGGCCCGCCGCGAAGGCGGAAAAGGGCGGCGCGGGGGCCAGCGTGGTGGGCAGGATCAGCGCGGCGTGTTGTGCGAAGACGGCATCCAGCGCCTCGGTCAGCGGCGCCACACTGGCGCGCGCCTTGGCAAGCCTCTCCGGGGGCACCAGTTTGCCGCCGCACAGGCTGGCGCGGGCCATGTCGCCGATGGCCTCGGGGTTGGCCTCGACCGTCGCACCATGCGCCTCCCAGCCTTCGGCAAGCAGGATATCCGACCCCGCCGACTCGACAGGGGCATAATCCGGCAAAACAACCGGAGTGATCCTTGCGCCGCAAAGGCTGAGCACCGAGGCCGCGTCATCAAGAAGCGGCAGCAACGCAGGATGCGCCGCATCGTCGATGGCCCAGCCACGGCCATAGGCCAGCGACAGCCCGTCGATGCCCCCTGCCTGCCAGTCGCCGCCGGTCAGCGCCGCGAAGGCCAGCGCAGCGTCGCCGACGCAGCGCGCAAGCGGACCGACACAGTCGAGCGAGGGGGAGAGCGGCATCACCCCCTCGCGCGAAACCGCGTCATAGGTGGGTTTCAACCCGACCACACCGCAATAGGCCGACGGGCTGCGCACCGATCCGCCGGTGTCCGTCCCCAGCGCGATACGCACCAGTCCCGCCGCCACAGCCGCCGCAGAGCCTGACGACGAGCCACCGGTGATGTGGTCCCTGCTCCAGGGGTTGACCGGCGGGCGGCCCAAGGCGGAGCCATCCGGGCCGACGGTCGCCATTTCATAGGTGCCCACGACCCCCAGTGGCACCGCGCCCGCCGCCAATAGGGCCGCGACCGCCGGGGCGGTTTCGGTGGCGATCCGACCCGCCTGCGCCCGCGATCCCCATCGGATCGGCCAGCCCGCTACGTCGATGATATCCTTGACCGCAAAAGGAATGCCATGCAGCGGCCCCCGGTCCCTGCCCTCGGCCAGATCCCTGTCCGCCAGTTCTGCCGCCGCCAGCGCCTCGCCCCCGGCCACATGCACAAAGGCGCCGATCGCGCCGTCGCGCGCGGCGATGCGGTCCAGATGCGCACGGGTCAGCGCCACCGAGGTCAGGCCACCATTGCGCAGTGCGGCGCCGGCCTCGGCAATGCTCAGGTCACAGGGGTTCGACGCAGGCACGTCAGGTCCGCGCCTTCTCGAAGGCGGCCCAGGCCGCCTTGAACTTGGCGAAATCGAACCCCTCTTCGCGCGCGGGGCCAAGAACAAGATGTTCCGTATTCTGCATCTTTTGAATCGCCGCGCCGATCCGGGTGACGATATCCGCGGGGATCACCAGCGCGCCGTGCCGGTCCGCATGGACCAGATCGCCGGGGTTGACCGTCAGGCCGAAAATCTGGACCGGGGTATCCAGTTCGGTCACATGCACGAATCCGTGGCTTGGCCCGACAGAGCCCGCCACCACCGGGAAACCCGGCGCCAGGTCGCCCAGGTCGCGCATCACGCCATTGGTCAGCGCCCCGGACATGCCAAAGCCCTTGTGAACCGTCGTGTTGACCTCGCCCCAATAGGCCCCGATGCAGTTCGGGAAATCCACGTCCTCGACCACCGCGACAGAGGGCTTCGGTCCCTCGGCCATCGCCTTGTAATAGGCCATCCGGCGCGCGCGGATCACGTCCGCCGGTTCCTCTGGCGGGGCGAGGGCGGAAATTTTTGCGGTCACCGCGTAGCCCACCATCGCGCCGCCCTCTGGGTCCGAGCACAGCATCGTGCCACGCGTGAACCCGTTGAAGCCGCGTTTGCCCTGGGCCACCTCGATGGCGTTGCAGACGGTGGGGGTGTCGACGCTGCGCAGAAGCGCCAGAAGGGTGTCATCCATCACATTTCTCCAGCCAGGCCGCCAGGGCGGCATTGGTTTCATCGGGTCTTTCCAGGGTGGGCAGGTGCCCGGCATTCTCGATCACGTGCAGGGTGCTGCCGGGGATCAGTTCCTGCATCAACTCGTGCCGCGCCACGGGGCACAGCGCATCGTCGCGTCCACAAAGCACCAGAGCCGGGCCAATGTAGGCGCGCAGCACCTCCTGCTGGTCCGGACGATCCGCCAAGGCCCGCGACTGGTTGAGAAAGACCTCGGGCCCAAGTGACAGCGCCATCTCCATGCAGAGATCGAGGATCTCGGGCCGGCGTGGGCCTTCGGTCAGGTAATTCGGTTTCATCTCGTCGCGCATTACAGCGTCCAGGTGCCCGGCCCGCACCTTGTCCATCTGCGGAACGCGACGGGCGCGCACCTCGTCCAGCTCCGCCTTGGGATTGGTGTCGAGCAGAGCAAGGCCCGCCACCCGGTCGTTCGCTTGGCGCAGCACCTCCATCGCGACGATGCCGCCCATGCTGAGTCCCGCCAGCGCAAAGCGCGGCGGCGCATGGGTCAGCACCTCTGCCGCCAGTGCCTGCATCGTGTCATGCGCGCCGATCGGCGCACAATGAACCGCTCGGTTGCCGGACAACGCGGCGATCTGCGGCGCAAAGAGCCGTGCATCACACATCATGCCCGGCAGCAAGACAAGCGGGGTCATGAGACGCGCTTTGCCCCCTCGGCCAGCGCCGAGAGCTTGGCATAGGCGATGTCGGGATCCACCGCGCCGAAGCCAGCGAAGGTGCCAAAGCCGCAATCGGACCCGGCGATCACACGGTCGGCGCCGACGATATCGACAAATCGCTGGATGCGCTGCGCCACCAGGTCGGGGTGCTCGACGAAGTTGGTGGTTGTATCCACCACCCCGGGCACAAGAACCTTGCCTTCGGGAATGTCGCCCTTGCGGTCGCGGAACACGGTCCATTCATGGCCGTGGCGTGGGTTCGAGGTCTCGAACAGGACGTATCGCGCCTTGGCCGACATCAGCGTGTCAAACATCTGCGCCATCGGAATGTCGCAGACATGCGGCCCCTCGTAGTTGCCCCAGCAGATATGGATGCGCACCTTCTCCTCGGGCACATCGGCCAGCGCGTGGTTCAGCGCCTCGACATGGGCGGCAGCCACCTTGACGAATTCCGCATCGCTGAGATCGGTGAACAGCATGTGCCGCGACAGGGCCAGGTCCGGGCAATCCAGTTGCAGGTCGAGGCCCGAGGCCACGATCGTTTCGTATTCCGCCTTCATCGCATCGGCGAGCGCGGCAAGGTAGGCCTCGCGCGACTTGTAGTAGTCGTTCTGCAGGAACAAGGAGATCACCCCGGGCGAGGCCGCGTTCATGAACCCCCGCTCGCCCCCATGCGCAGCCATCGCGGCCTGAAGGTTGGCGATATCCTTTTCCAGTTCGCCCTGGCCTTTCGATTTCACCTCTCCGACGCACATCGGGCGGGCGTATTGCGGTGTGCCGCCGTCGTCGGCGATGCGCTTGAGGAATGAGGGAAACAGATTCAGGTCGGCGGGCGCGTTGCGCGGGCTGTCGCCGTCAAAGCCGGTGTAGCGGTCCTTGACGTAGGTCGCGTAGCTGATCTTCGAGGTCTCGCCGTCCGAGACGATGTCGATCCCGGCCTCGGCCTGCTTGCGCACGGTCTCCAGCACCGCCTCGGTCATGGCGGCATCGAAGGCCCCGGCGTCGTAGTCCTGCCCGTTTTCCCTGGCAAAGATGTAGTCCACGACCTTTTGAGTGCGCGGCAGTGACCCGACATGCGTGGTAAGAATGCTCATGGTTTCGGTTCCTTGTTCAAAGGCACGGCTTGCAGCACCGGCCAGCTTTCCCAGGTCATGCCACCGTCGACGCGCACGCGCTGCGGCAGACCGTCGGCACCCAGCCAGACCCAACCCCGGCGCAGGACGCCGTACATGTCCATGTCCTCGCGCCGCGGCGCCCGATCGAGCGAGACGGACCAGGCAGCCCGCCGGTAGGTATCGATCTGGGCATAGGTGCCCGGCGGTCCGATCCCCTCACCCGGTTCGAAGGTGAAAGTGATCCTTGCCTGCTCTCCGCCCTTGCGCATCTTTTCCGGGTCGCGCAGATCACGCCAGAGAAGCCCGCCGCTGACCAGGGCGATGGCCAGCCCGAGAAGCGCATCCAGGACACGACCGGACAGAATGTCCGACACCGCCCAGGACAGCCCCACAAACAGAACAAAGGCAAAGACCACCCGCATCGACGGTCAGCCCTGCCAGGTCTGGCCCGCAGGATCGTCGGTGGCGATCACATGGTACATCGCGGCCTCTCCGGTCATCGAGGGCACCGCCGAATGGGCCAGGTTTTCCGGTACGCTCATGGTGTCACCGGGTGCCAGGATCGCGCTGCCGCCCTCCCAGTCGACCCGCCAGTGCCCCTTGACCGGCATCAGGACGGAAGGCTTGTCATGGGCGTGTTTTTCCTCTGTCGCGTTGGCGCGGGTCAGGAAATCGACCTCGAACCCCGGCTTGTCGCGGATGATGCCGGTTTCGCCGATGACCTTGACCGCACCGTCATTGGCCAGCGCCACCATGTCGAGATAACGTCGGACGTAGCCGCCGATCACATCAGACGTCGTCGGACAATCGACCTTGGCCAGTTCTTCCTTGGTCAGCAGCGGCATGGGGTTCACGCCCTCGGGCAGGCTCTCGCCCTTCTTGCTGTCGTACAGCTTGCCATTCTCGCCCAGGATCAGCCCGTGATCCTTGGCGTCCTCGATCACATGCGGCGCCCAGATCACGCCGCCACCGGCATCGTCGCCGCCGAGGATCGCCATGATCATCCCGTAGTCGGTGCCGATGTTCTCGAACCCGCGGAAGATGTTGGTGGGGATGTTGAAGATGTCCCCTTCTTCGAGGATCACCTCGCCCGCGTCGCCCTTTTCGCCCCAGAAGAAACGCCAGCGCCCGGAAAGGATGAAGAATACCTCGGCCGTGCGGTGGTTGTGCATCGAGTTGCGGCACTTCGGCGGCTGCCCCGCCGCACCGATGTTGAACCCGTGCGGAATGGTGATGTGGACGTGCTGATCCGGCGACTCGGACACGCCGCCGCCGATGATGGTAAAGTTCTCCTTCTGGTCCGAGCCCGGTGTATGGGCGTCGATGAAGGCGGTCTTGCAGGGCTGCAACTCGCCGTAGCGGACGATGCGGGCGTTCATGTCTTGCGGTGTCATGTGGGTCTTTCTCTGGTTGCCACGCGCTGTCCGGCGCGGCGGGTTGAACAAATCTAGTGAGACATGTTCAGCGCCCCGGGCGGGCGATTGTTCAGCCGCCGCGCACGGCGGCTGGCGAGGAACCCGTGCAGGGGCCGCAATTGTCGCGCAAGTGCGATCATCAGACCTGCCCCTGATGCAGCAGGATCTGTTTCCAGATCGCGACCTCGTCGATCAGGGTGAATTCCCGGCGCAGGCCCCATTCGCCCCATTCGGCATGGGTGATGCCCATCACGTGCACCTCGGCCCCGGTGGGCGCCCCGAAAAATCCGTTTCCGGAATGCTTGCCGGTCAGCGACCAGCGCACCGCGGCGCGGTTGGGCGTTCCGGGGTCCGACCGGCCGATCTGGTGATGGATCTCGAATGCCGCGGTCGGAAAGGACGACCGCAGGCGCATCCAGTCCGTCTCGGCAAAGTCATAGGACCAGCCTCCGCGCGCGCCCCAATGTTCGGTGCGCACCGCACGGTCGTATTCCTGCCGGATGACGGTGAAATCCTTGTCCATCATCCGGGTCAGGATATCGGACAGCCGGGCGCCCCATTCGTTGTCATTGCCACGCCCGGTATAGGGGCCCTGGACATCGTGGCCGGGATGAAAGGGACGCTGGCAGGCATCGGGTCCGCCCTCGGCCTGGATCTGGTGGCGAGCGTAGTCCGCCGGCTCCCAGCCAAGCTGGCGCGCTATGCCGCCCACGTCGCGAATCAGCCATTCATCGTCGATCACGTCCCCCTTGGCGGCACAATCGGCAATGGCGCGGATGGTAAAGCTGCGCCCCGTGGGTGCGCCAAAGGCCCCGTGGCCAGTATGCGTGCCCGACGTCACCAGCCGGTGCGAGGACAGGTAACGCCCCTCTTCCGGCCCTTCGGACCAGATCACGTCCTCGCCCAGCAACTGCCGGTCGGGGAACTCGGCCAGGGTCGCCAGCGTGCCGTCGATGACGCCGGAATTTCCCGTCACAAGACCCGAGGGAAAGCGCATGGGAATGTCGCGGCCATAGTAATGGTGCAGCGTGGCCAGCCCGCGGTCTTCCCAGATCTCCTTGGTGATTTTCAGGATGTAATCGGGAAGGTCGCTGAACTTGTCGGAAAACCCCTTCATTCATGTGCTCCGGTCTGCAAGAGGATCTGTTTCCAGATCGCGGTTTCGTCAATCAGGGTGAATTCGCGGCGGATCGTCGGTTCGCCCCATGTGCCGCTGCCCGCGTAGGGCCCGAAGTCCGCGTGACTGATGCCCATGATGTAGACCTCGGCCCCCGTCGGCCGGCCAAAGCGGCCCCAGCCGGAGTGTCTGCCGTGCAGGCTCCACCTGACGGCGGCGCGCGGCGGCATCAGCGGGTCTTGGCGGCCCACCACATGTTCGATCTTGAACGTGGCCATCGGAAAAGCGGCGCGCAGCCCCATCCAGAACCGATCCGCATCGCCCCAGCCCAGGCCGTCCTGGCCGCCGGGATAGTGCAGGTTCACGCCACGATCGTAGGCGCGCGGGATCACGTTCATGTCCGCAGCCATGATCGCCGAGATCACGTCGGCGTAGCGTTGGCCCCATTCATTCTCGTTGCCCTTCCGGTCGTAGGGACCGGCCACATCCGTCGCCGGGGTCATCGGCGGAACGCAGGTCTCCGGGCCGCCCTCTCGCGCGATCAGGTCGCGGGTCCAGTCGACCACGTCGAACCCCATCTGGGCCACGATGGCGGATTGGTCCCGCACCAGCCATTCGTCATAGACCGCGTCGTCGCGGATCGCGCAATCTGCCAGGATGCGATAGGTCACCCGCCGCCCCGTGGGCGTGCCGTACATGCCGGGATGGCTGTGGGTGGCGGTGCAGATCAGCCGGTGAGACGACAGGAAGGCATCCGATGTTTCCGTCGCCCCCTCGGGATCCTCGCACCAGATCACATCCTCACCCAGCAATTCCCGGTCGGGGAATTCGGCCAGCGTCGCCATCGTCGCCGCGATGACGTTGGAATTGTCCACCACGACAGAGGCCGGAGATCGAACGATCAACCCCGGCGCATAGCGATGCCGCAGCGAGCCGATCTCTCGATCCTCCCAGATTTCCTTGGTGATGCCGATGATGAAATGCGGTACATCCTGCCACTTGGGATCAAATCCGCGCATTCAGGTTGCTCCAATGTTCCTCGTCGAGCCGCGCAGCTTCAACTCTCCGTCCAGCGTGATGCGCTCGGGCGGGGTTTCGCGGTCCTCGATCCTGCGCAGAAGGATCTTCACCGTCTGCGCGATCATGCGATTGATGGGCTGGCGAAAGCTGGTCAGGTCATAGGCGGGCCAGGCGGCGATGGGCACGTCGTCGAAACCCGCCACCGCCACGTCCTCGGGGACCCGCAGGCCCAGCTTGAAACGGATCACGTCCATCGCGGCAAAGGCCATGTGGTCGTTACAGACGAAAACCGCGTCCGGGTAGTCGCGCCCCGCGAACATCTCCAGCGCCGCGGCCCGCGTCTGAGCGTATTCGAAGTTGCCCAGTTCGCGCGCCGTCAACGTCAACCCGGCTTCTTCCAGCCCGTCGCGGAATCCCGCCTCGCGGTCACGCTGTGTCGTGGCCTCTTCGAGGCCAGCGATATAGCCGATCTTCTGATGTCCGGCGGCGGCGAAATGGGCGGCAATCGCCCGCCCCCCCTGGTAGTTGTCCGTGGTGACCGACGACATCCCGGATTCATCCTGTTCGCGGTTGAACAGCACCACCGGAATTCCATGATCCCGGCACCGGGCAGCCAGGACCGACGACATCGAGACAGAGGCCAGGACGATGCCGTCGACCTGGTAATCCAGGATCTCGCGCATCACGTCCTGCACGTCGCCCACCGTGGGCGAGGACATGAAGACAAGGACGTGGTAGCCCTCTTTCTGAAGCGCCACGGAGAGGCGTTCGACGACTTCGGGGTAGAACTGGTTCTCAAGGTAGGCAACGACCAGGCCGATGATGCGCGACCGGCCGGTGATCATCGCACGCGCCAGGACGTTGGGCCGATAGCCCAGCTCCTCGGCCGCCTGCAGCACCTTTTCCCGCGTCGCCTTGGACACGCTGGCCCCGGGCGTGAAGACCCGGCTTACCGCCGACTGGCTTACCCCGGCGCGGCGCGCCACCTGTATCGATGTCACCCGTTCATTCGTCATCAGTCCGCCGTCCAGCCTCCGTCAATCAACATGGAGGTGCCGGTTACCAGAGCCGAGGCATCGGAGGCCAGATAAAGCACTGCCCCCATGATGTCCTCGACCTCGCCGACGCGGCCCAGCTTGATCTTTTCCTCGATCCAGGCGGCGCGCTCGGGGTTGTCGAAGGTCTGGGCGGTCAGTGACGTACGGATGAAGGTAGGGCAGATCGAGTTGATGCGGATGCGGCGCTTGCCCCACTCGATCGCCATAGCCTTGATCATGCCTTCGAGCCCGTGTTTCGACGCGCAATAGACCGCCCGGTCGATGCCGCCCACATGGCCCATCTGGCTGCTGATATGGATAATCGAGCCGCCGGTCTCGGGCATGGCCTTGGCCGCCGCCACCGACAGGAAGTAGGCCGCGCGCAGGTTGACGCCCATGACGGCATCGTAGTCCTCGGGCGTGGTCTCCATCGCCGGGCTGTGGCGGGCGAGACCGGCGGAGTTGACCACCACGTCCAGCCGCTGCTCAGACAGCGCGTCCCGCATCACATCCAGATCGGCAATGTCCAACGGCAAGGCCGCGGCGCTCCAGCCCTCGGCCTGCATCTCGGCCACGGTCTCGTTCAGGCGGTCCGCGCCGCGCGCCGCGCAGATGACATGCGCGCCGGCCTCGGCCAGCGCCACGGCGCAGGCCTGACCGATGCCCGAAGAGGCACCAGTCACCAGCGCGCGCTTGCCGTCGAGGCGCAGGGAAGGTGTGCGCGGCAGGGTCATTCCGCCGCTTCCGCCAGATGCGCGGGCGCCCCGTAGGGCACATTCACCCCACCGTAGCGGCGCACACGTACGTTGCATTGTTCCGCGTGACCGACAAACCCCTCAAGCAGGCAGAGCCGCGAACCATAGGCGCCGATGCGTGCCGCAGCCTCATCGGTCAGGACCTTCTGATAGCTGTGAGTTTTCAGGTACTTGCCCACCCAGAGCCCACCGGTATAGCGGCCCGCCTTCTTGGTCGGCAGGGTGTGGTTGGTGCCGATCACCTTGTCGCCGTTGGCCACGTTCGTTCGCGGACCAAGGAAAAGCGCGCCGTAACAGGTCATGTTGTCGAGGAACCAGTCGTCGCGGTCGGTCATCACCTGCACATGCTCGGACGCGATGTCATCCGCCACTTTTAGCATCTCGTCGTAGGTGTCGCAGACGATGACCTCGCCGTAATCCTCCCAAGACACTTTCGCGGTGCCGGCGGTGGGCAGGATCTCGAGGATGCGGTCGATCTCGGTCAAGGTGTCCCGTGCCAGCTTTTCGGAGTTGGTGATCAGGACACAGGGGCTGTTGTAGCCATGTTCGGCCTGGCCCAGCAGGTCCGTCGCACAGAGTTCCGCGTCGGCGGCGCTCTCATCCGCGATCACCATCGTCTCTGTCGGACCTGCGAAGAGGTCGATGCCGACGCGCCCGAACAGCTGGCGCTTGGCCTCTGCGACAAAGGCGTTGCCGGGGCCAACCAGCAGGTGCACCGGCGCGATGCTCTCGGTGCCCAGCGCCATCGCGCCGACCGCCTGGATCCCGCCCAGCACATAGATCTCATCCGCTCCGCCCAGGTGCATGGCGGCGATCACGCCGGGGTTCGGCTCGCCGTTGAAGGGCGGGGTGCAGGCGACGATGCGCGGCACACCGGCCACCTTGGCCGTCGCCACCGACATATGCGCCGAGGCGACCATCGGGAACTTGCCGCCGGGCACGTAGCAGCCCACCGATTGCACCGGGATGTTCTTGTGGCCCAGGATCACGCCGGGCAGCGTCTCGACCTCGATGTCGAGCATCGAGTCGCGCTGTGCCTGGGCAAAGTTTTTCACCTGCTCCTGCGCGAACTTGATGTCTTCGAGATCCTGCGGGCTGACCTTGGCAATGATCGCCTCGATCTCGGCCTCGCTCAGGCGATAGCTCTCGCGGTCGTACTTGTCGAATTTCACCGCCAGTTCGCGCACTGCAGCGTCGCCGCGCGTCTCGATATCCTTGAGCGTCGAGGCCACCACAGCCGCGGTTCTTGCGTCGTCTTCGGCGCGGTCGGCCTCGGGTTTGCCGCGCTTGAGATAGGTGATGGTCATGTCGTTTCCTTCTCTGCACTGGGCGGCGTGAGCGTACCGTCGTCAAAATGCTCCCAGCCCTGCCCGTCGAATACATCCCGGCCCAGCTGGGCCAGGACAGCGGCGAAATCGACCGACACCCAGTTGTCGGCGATACGCCCCTCGGTCACTTTCCAGAAATCCATGTAGGGGATCGTCACCCGCTTGCCGGTGGGCGCGATACCCATGAAGATCCCGGAATGGGTCGCCTCGATATGGCCAAAGCAAGACGCCCAGTCGCCTTCACAGATGAATTTCTCGGTCTTGTACTCCCGCTCGGTAAAGGCGGCGCGCAGCGGCAGCTGCCAGTTGCGGCGAAAGGCATCCAGCCCCGGTTTCGTGCCGCAACCCTGGTTGCCCATCCAGCGGAAGTCCTCGTGGAAATGGCTGCCCATGTCGTTGGAATTGGCGCCCAGCGCCTCTTCCATGCGGATGATGACCTGGCGGGTCGCCTCGGCCTGTTCCTCGGGGGTCATTATTGTGCGATCCTTTCTCCGCTCGCGGTGTCGAAAAGGTGGCAGATCCCGGCGGGAATGCGGGCGTTCACCGTATCTCCGATCTCGGCCCGGTATTCCTTGTTGGTCTTGATCGAGACAAGCGATCCGCCCAGCCGCCAGGTGATCATCGACGCCTCGCCCAGGAGTTCGATGGAATACATCGGTGCCGAAATCTCGCCCGCGCCGTCCACGATTTCCGCGTCCTCGGCCCGGAACCCCAGGGTGACATTGCCGGACGGACCAGCGGGCAGGCCCTCGACCCGGATGCCATCACCCTGGAAGACGCCGTTTTCCAGCCGGCCTTCCACCAGGTTCATCGCCGGGGAGCCGATAAAGCTGGCAACGAAGGTATTGGCCGGGTTGTCGTAGATGTCCGTGGGCGTGCCGACCTGCTGGATCTTGCCCTTGTTCATGACGACCACGCGGTCGGCCAGCGTCATGGCCTCGATCTGGTCATGGGTGACGTAGACTGTCGTCGTCTTCAGTTTGGACTGCAGGTTCTTGATCTGCGCCCGCGTGCTGACCCGCAGCTTGGCGTCCAGGTTCGACAGCGGCTCATCCATCAGGAAGACCGTGGGTTTGCGAACGATCGCCCGGCCCAGAGCCACGCGCTGACGCTGACCACCCGACAGTTCGGCGGGACGTCGGTCCATGAAGTCGTTGAGTTCGACCATGTCGATGGCCTTCATGACCATCTCGTGATGCTGTTCCTTGGGCACTTTGCGGACGCGCAGCGGAAAACGGATGTTCTCGTAGACGCTGAGGTTCGGGTAAAGCCCGTAGGACTGGAACACCATCGAGATGTCGCGATCCTTGGGTTCGAGGTTGTTCACCACCCGGTCGCCCAGCCAGATCTCGCCGTCGGTCACATCCTCCAGCCCGGCGATCATCCGCATGGTGGTGGACTTGCCGCAGCCCGAGGGCCCCAGCAGGACAAGAAATTCCTGGTCCGCGATGTCGAGGTCGAAATTGTCCACGCCGACGAAGGACCCCCAGCGCTTGTTCACGTTCTTGAGTTGCAGTCTGGCCATTTGAAAAGCCCCTTATCCCTTGACGGCGCCGGCGGTCAGGCCGCTGACGATCTGGCGTTGGAAGAACAGGATGAGCACGAAGAGCGGCACGATGGCCGAGACGACGGCGGCGACGGCGTACATCACCTTGCCCTCTTCCTGGGTGGACCCCAGGAACGAGTTGATCTTGGGGATCATCGTCGCGTTTTCCTGCGTGAGAAGCATCGAGGTGACGGTGAAGTCATTGTAGGCCAGCAGGAAGCTGAACAGGCCCGTCGTCACCACGCCCGGCCACATGACCGGGATGATCGCCAGGCGGAACGCCTGGAAGCGCGTGCAGCCATCGACCATCGCCGCCTCGTCCAGATCCTTGGGGATCGAGAGGAAGAAACTGTGCAGCATCCACAGGGTGAAAGGCTGATTGATCGCCACCAGCACGATGATCGTTGTGGGCAGGTAACCCCAGATGTTCATCTGGAAGAAGGGCAGCAGGTAGCCCGACACCAGCGTTACATGCGGCATCGCCCTGAACACCAGCGCGGCCATCAAAAGCCAGAAGGTGTACTTGAACCCCGACCGTGCAAGCGCATAGCCGCCCAGCGTGCCCAGCGTCAGCGAGATCACCACGGTGAAGAAGACGACGATGCCGGTGTTGAGCACCGCGCGCCAGAATTCCTGCTCGATCCAGGCGCCGCGATACCCGTCCAGCGTGAAAGGCCCGCCATGCTGGCGTTCCGTCACCGGCCCCGTGATCGCGTTCATCCAGTCGGCGCGGGAAAAGAAGTCGCCCTCGACCTTGAAGGAACCCCACATCGTCCAGAGGAAGGGAAAGGCGGCAACCACCAGCCAGAACAGTACGAATACCGTCGACAGGGCCACCAGAGATGGCGGTTTCTTGTTGGCAAGATTGGACATGTCCGGCCCTCCCTCAGGTCTTGCGGTTGAATTCGCGCCAGTTGCGGCGCAGCACCGGCAACAGCAGGATGATCACGCCGACGATGGTCAGCATCGAGGTCGCCGCGGCAGAGCCGAAAAGCGGCGATTCAGCGGCGCGAAGATCGTTGTAGATGAGGTAGCTGAGCGAGGTGGCGCTGGCCGCGGCCGAGAAGCCGATGATCGGCTCGAAGATGCGGAAATTGTCCATCAGCTGCATCAGCGCGATGAAGGTCGCCAGCGGCATCAGGTAGGGGATGGTCACGAAACGCACCCGCTCCCACCGGCTGGCGCCGTCTACCATCGCCGATTCCAGCGTATCCTTGGGCACGGTCTGCAGCCCGGCGTAGAAAACGACAAAGGCAAAGGGCGCCGAATGCCAGACACCGTAGACGAACAGCGTGATCCAGGTCAGCGTCGGAGAGGCCTTGAGCGACAGGGTGGGATCCCCGAACAGCGCCTGCAGCCCTGCCCCGATGATGCCCCGGCTGTCGATCATCCAGAACAGCACCAGCGACCCCACCAGTGGCGTCACCAGCATTGGCAGCAGCGAAAAGAAGATCACCGGCCCCTTGAGCATCTTGGGAATGGAATTGACCACCACCGCGATGATGAAGCCCAGGATGATCACCAGCGGGGTCACGATGAAGGTATAGGCCAGGGTAAAGATCAGCGCCTTGTAGAACGGCAGGTTCATGATCCGGTTGCGGATCTCGCCGAAATTCTCGCTGGTGGCAAAGATCTCGCCGATCTCGTCGAAGGCAAGGTGGCTGGCGTTGGTATAAGTGCCCAGCCCGTTGAACCGGCCAGCCGGTTGTTCGGCCCGCAGGTCGGCCATCGCCTCGACGTCGACGGTGACTTCCTTGTTGCAGCCGAACGGCCCGCAGGTCTCGGCCTCGATCAGGATCTGTTTGTGCTCGATGAAAAGCGACTGGTAGCCCACCGAAAGGATCGGCAGCGCGATGAACAACACCATCGCCAGGAGTGACGGCCAGATAAAGGCCATGAACGTCTTGTGAGGCATGACTTCCCCCTTGTCGCGCCCGCCAGGGGCACGAGGTCATCCGTTCCGCTGATTGGGGTGAGTGGGGCCGCCCTGCGGCGACCCCGGCCGGACCGTCCCTAGTTCAGGAAGCCGGCTTCGGTGGCGGCGGTGGTATAGGCCGCTGTCACATCGGCCAGCGCCTGTTCGGCGCTTTCCTTGCCCTGCAGGAACTCTGCCAGGTTGTCACCCAATGCGGTGTGCAGCAGGCCCATGTAGGGCAACATTGGGTAGGGCCGCGCGCCGGCCTGCAGGTCGGCGATCACGCCAGTGGCAGCCGGTGTCGGCTCGTAGCCGTCGATCAGCCAGACCGCCGCATCCATGTTGGCCGCCAGCATGTCCTGCGACAGGCCGTTCATCATCGCACGGAACGACGCCTCGGCATCCTCGTCCGAGATGTTCTTGGCGATGGTGAACCCGTCCCACCAGAGCGCCGCCGAGGGAATACTGTACTCCCCGATCGTGGGCGCCGCAGCAAAGGCGGTATTGGCCGCGATTTCCGGCGCCGGGTTGTCATCGGCGATGTAGGCCCCGGCACGCGACCCCCAGGAGATCGACAGCGCCGCCTCGCCCGCTTCCCACAGCGGCTTCTGCGCGTTGCTGTCGAAGGTGGCCCAGTCCTGGCTCATGTAGTCCAGCATCTTCTTCATGTTGTTGAGAACGAGAAGACCATCCTCGTTGTCGATCGCCAGCTCGGCGCTGCCGCGCACGAAGAAGTCATTGCCGGTGGCAAGGTAGTTGTTCACGAACTCGGCTGCGATGTTCCAGCCGGGCATGTAGTTCGAGGAAATCGGCGTCTGCATCACGCCCGCCTCACGCAGCTTGTCGGCGGCGGCGAACATCTCGTCATAGCTGGTGGGCACGGGGATACCGTGTTCCTTCAGCAGATCTTCGCGGTAGAACATGTGCTGGGCATTGGCCATGAAGGCGATTGCCATGATCTTGCCGTCGACGACGATCTTCTGGCTGTCCTGCAGCTGGCCGCCCCATTTCTCGACGTATTCGTCCAGGGGTCGGATCAGACCGTCGCTGAGCAGCGGCACGATGGAGTTTGTGGCGACAACGGCGACGGTGTAGCTGGCCGGATTGGTCGTCAGCGCCGGCACCTGGATGTTCTTGTGTTCCTCGGTGTGGTTCTTCGTCACCTCGACCTTGTCGTTGGCACATTTCGCGGCCCAGTCGGCCACCGCGTGCAGCGCGTCGAAGTCATTCGACAGAATGCGGACCGATCCGCTCTCGATGCCGCAGTCGGCCCAGGCGCCACCCGCCGATGCAATCAGCGCACCCGCGGCGACCGTTGCCCTAACATTGAACTTCATTCCGATCTCTCCCGTTGGAACTGCGCGCGCCTTCCGGCCACCCGGACAGCCTCCCGATTTCTACCCCGGCCTCTTTTCCGCCCGGGGTTGCGCGCTTGTCATGGTCATTTGCCTTGCGTCGCCCCGGACAATGGCCCGGAACCACCTTACCGTAGCAATTCATGAATACGATTGCAATAATTTCCTGCAAACGCCAGAATGCCCACAAAGGGAGACCAGGATGACCACTGACATCACCGCACTGAAACGCAGCCTGCACAGGGATCTGTCCGCACTTTGCGAAAGCGGACAGGCCGATCTGGGCGCCCAGCTTGCCGCGCTCTACCACCCCGAGGTCGAGGTGCGCGCCGCCCATCCGATAAACGAGGGCGTGGGGTTGGACTTCCTAACCGATTCGCTCTGGCGGCCCCTGATGGCCGCCCTGCCCGACCTGGAACGGCGAGACCTCATCGTCATGGGCGGAGAGTATGAGGGACGCACCTATGTCGCCATGATGGGCCATTACTGTGGCACCTTCCGGAAAGACTGGCTGACCATTCCCGCCACCGGGCGCCCCATCTACCTACGCTACGGCGAGGTGCACGAGATCCGCGACGGCAAGATCGTCCAGACAAACTGCCTGTGGGACGTGCTGGACGTGATCCGGCAAGCCGGCTTCTGGCCATTGGCGCCCAGCCTGGGAACAGAGGGCATGTGGCCCGGGCCGATCACCGGCGACGGCCTGATATTCACCCCGCAGGACCCGGAAGAAGGCGCGTCCAGCATCGCGCAAACCCTTGCCATGCACGGCACTTTGGCGGCCTACGACGACTTTGGGAAACGCGGGCGCGAGGGCCTGCTGACCATGCCGCAAAAGGACCACTGGCACCCCATGATGATGTGGTACGGGCCGTCGGGCATCGGCACGACGCGCGGCCTGCAGGGTTTTGTGGATTATCATCAGCTGCCGTTCCGCCGCGCCTTTCCCGGTCGCAAGGGCGGTGGGCAATGGGATGAAATCGCCGAACTGAAGGCCCGGCACAAGGGTGGCCACTATATCCGCGTGGGCGACGGACCCTACTCGGTAACCGGCGGCTGGCCCAGCGTCTTCGCCACGCATGACGGCCCGGATTTCCTCGGTCTCGCGGCCACGGGACGCCCGGTGATGATGCGGGTGATGGATTTCTACCTGCACCACCAGGGCCTGATTCGCGAAAACTGGGTACCGCTCGATATCCTGGACCTGCTGATGCAGATGGGCGTGGACGTTCTGGACCGCATGCAGAGCCATTTCTGCCGGGGCGCCGGGCTGGAGTGACGCGAGACTTGCAATCGTATGCATTGCGTGCTTCATTCCGCGCAAGTGAAACCGCAACGTCAGGACAGAGACATGGCCACGAAGGACCAGCCCGCAAGCGAAACGGCACCCAGGGGCAAGGACACGCCCCCGGGCAAGACCAACCCGGCATCCGTGCTGCAGGTCGAGCGGCGCGACTTTGTCGACATCGTCCCCGAAGGCCGCGACCGCGCGCAACCGATGCGGGGTTTCGACCCGATCTATACCGACATCGTGGATTACATCGTCCGCTGCACGCACCGCATCTGGGACGAGCGCGACGTGGGGCTGATCTATACCCACTACACGCATAACTGCGTCGTCTACCACGCCACCGGCACGATCTATAACCGCGAGGATGTGGTCCATGACACCATCAAGCGGATGTTCATGCTGCCCGAACGCCGCGGCATGGCCACCCAGGTGATCTGGAACGGCAACGAGGACGATGGCTTTTACACCTCGCACCTCGTCACCGGCACCGGGCGGCACACCCAGCCCGGCATCTACGGCAAGCCCACGGGCCGCACCTTTGTCGCGCGCACCATCGCCGACTGCATGATCTACGAGAACATGATCTACCGCGAATGGCTGGTGGTCGACAGCATGGCGCAGGTGAAACAGATCGGGCTGGACGCCCAAGCCTACGCCGAAAGCCTCGCCCGGCCCTACTTTGAAAAGGGGCTGCTGGCCGTCGACATGGGCGAAAACCGCCGCCTGATCGGCCAGTACCCGCCCGAGACCGCCCCTGACACCGAGATCGCCAATACCGACCTCGAACGCGAGGTACTGGAGTGGCTGCACGAGATCCACAACAAGCGCATGTTCGGCAAGATCCGCGAGGTCTATGCCCCCACGGTCCAGTACCACGGCCCCCTGATGAAGGAACTCTACGGCCACGGCGCCGTCACGCACCAGACGGTCGGCCTCTATGCCACCGTGCCGGACGGGTTCTACATGCCGCAGCACATCTGTTCGGTCCCCTGCGAGGAAGGCGGAACCAAGGTTGCCGTGCGCTGGCTGATCGAGGGGCATCACCTCGGCTGGGGCGTGATGGAAGAGATCGGCGCGCCCACCGGCAAGCGGGTGCAGATCATGGGCATGAGCCATTTCCACATCAAGAACGGCCGCATCGTCGATGAATGGACGAACTACGACGAAATGTCGGTACTGATGCAGATCAAGCTGGCCCAGATGGCCGACCGCGACAGCGCGGTCCTGGACGAAGGCGACGCCTGAGACCGCCTGCCCTGTCGGCTTGGCGGGGCCGTCCCGACAGCCCCGCCAAGCACGTTCTCAAAAACGCATCGTGGCCTCGACCGCGCGTTGCCAAGCCGCGTATTTGCCCTGGCGCGTGGCCTCGTCCATCGCCGGGACAAAGCTCTTCTCCAGCGCCCAGCCCGCCGCGAACTCGGCCTGTTCCGGGTAGATCCCGGCGCGTTGACCGGCCAGCCATGCCGCCCCCAGCGCCGTTGTTTCCAGCACCTTGGGCCGGTCGACCCGCGCGCCGATGATGTCCGACAGGAACTGCATGGCAAAGTCCGAGGCGCTCATACCCCCGTCCACCCTGAGGACGGCATCGCTGACCCCGCCCATGTCCGCCTGCATGGCAGCCAGCAGGTCACGGGTCTGGTACCCGACGCTTTCCAGCGCGGCGCGGGCAAGCTCTGCCGGGCCGGAATTCCGGGTCAGGCCAAAGACCGCGCCCCGGCACTCGGCATTCCAATAGGGCGCGCCCAGCCCGGTAAAGGCAGGTACAAGCACCACGTTCTGCGCGTCATCTGCGCCTTCGGCCAGCGGCTGCGTCTCTTTCGCCTCGCGGATGATCTTCAACCCGTCGCGCAGCCATTGCACCACCGCCCCCGCGATAAAGATCGAGCCTTCGAGGGCGTAGGTCGGCTTGCCGTCCAGCTGGTAGGCGATGGTCGTCAGCAGGCGGTTTTGCGAACGGACCGGCGTATCGCCGGTGTTGATCAGGGCAAAACAGCCGGTGCCATAGGTGGATTTCAACATGCCCGGTTCGAAACAGGCCTGCCCCACCGTGGCCGCCTGCTGGTCGCCGGCGATGCCCAGGATCGGGATCGGGCGGCCGAAAAGGTCCGGGCGGGTCTGGCCGAAATCGGCGGCGCTATCACGGACCTCGGGCAGCATCGACATGGGAATGCCAAGCCGGTCGCAGATCGTTTGCGACCAGCGGCCCTTGCGGATGTCATAGAGCATGGTGCGCGCCGCATTGGTGGCGTCAGTCACATGCACCGCGCCGCCGGTCAGGTTCCAGACCAGCCAGGTGTCGACGGTTCCGAAAACCAGATCTCCGGCCTCGGCGCGCGCGCGGGCGCCATCGACATTGCCCAACAGCCAGGCCAGTTTCGTGCCGCTGAAATAGGGATCTAGCAACAGACCTGTCCGATCCGTCACCATGTCCTCAAAGCCATCATCCTTCAGCTTGCGGCACAGGTCCGCGGTGCGCCGGTCCTGCCAGACAATCGCATTGTGGATGGGCTTGCCCGTCTTGCGATCCCAGACCAGCGTGGTCTCGCGCTGGTTGGTGATGCCGATGGCGGCGATCGCTGCCCCGCCCGCCTTTTCGATCGCAGCGCGGCAGGTGGCAGCGGTGGTGGCCCAGAGATCCGCCGGATCATGTTCCACCCAGCCGGAGGCCGGATAATGCTGGGGGAATTCCTCTTGCGCCGAGGCGACGACAGACATGGAAGGATCGAAGACGATGGCGCGGGTGGATGTCGTGCCCTGATCGATGGCCAGAATATGGGTCATGACCGCCTCTCCTCAAAGCGATTTCAGGTTGCGCTGTCGCAGCGCCGAGTATGGGGGGAAAACAAGGGGTGGTCGAGGCCCCGAAGGGCCCCGACCGGAGAGGAAGGCTTATTGCCAGGACTTGATCAGCTCGTCGTAGCTGACGGTCTTGGGCTCTTCGTCTTCGTCGTCCAGCTTGGCGAAGGGCGCGCCGGGCTGGTCGAACCAGTATTCGGCGTCACGCTCGTCGTTCAGCTTGGGACCGATGTCGCCCTGGATACCGGCACGTTCCAGACGCTCAAGCACGCGTTCCTGGTCGGCGCACAGGGCGTCCAGCGCCTCTTGCGGCGTCTTGGCACCAGACATGGCGTCACCGATGTTCTGCCACCACAGCTGTGCCAGCTTGGGGTAGTCCGGCACGTTGGTGCCGGTCGGCGACCAGGCCACGCGCGCGGGCGAGCGGTAGAACTCCACCAGGCCGCCCAGCTTGTCCGCACGATCGGTAAAGCTGTCATGCTGCACGGTGGACTCGCGGATGAAGGTCAGGCCGACGTGGGACTTCTTGACGTCGACGGTCTTGGAGGTGACGAACTGGGCATAGAGCCAGGCGGCCTTGGCACGGTCGACCGGGGTCGACTTCATCAGCGTCCAGGAACCGGCGTCCTGGTAACCAACCTTCTGGCCTTCTTTCCAGTAGACACCATGCGGCGAGGGCGCCATGCGCCACTTGGGCGTGCCATCCTCGTTCATCACCGGCAGGCCGGGCTTGACCGTGTCGGCGGTGAAGGCGGTGTACCAGAACATCTGCTGGGCGATATTGCCCTGCGCCGGGATCGGACCCGCCTCGGAGAAGGTCATGCCTGCGGCGGCGGGCGGCGTGTATTTCTCCAGCCACTCGATCGCCTTGGTCACGGCATAGACCGCCGCCGGGGCATTGGTGGCACCACCGCGCGCAACGCAGGAGCCGACAGGCTGGCTCTGGTCGTTGACGCGAATGCCCCATTCGTCGACCGGCAGGCCGTTGGGTTCACCGACGTCTCCCATGCCAGCCATGGACATCCACGCATCGGTGTAGCGCCAGCCAAGGCTGGGGTCCTTCTTGCCGTAGTCCATGTTGCCGAAGATCTCGCCATCGACACCCATGTGCGACAGGTCGCGCCCGGTAAAGAACTCGGCGATGTCCTCATAGGCCGACCAGTTGACCGGAACACCGAGGTCGTAGCCATAGGCGGCCTTGAAGTCTTCCTGGTTCTTGGGATCGTTGAACCAGTCGTAGCGGAACCAGTAGAGGTTCGCGAACTGCTGGGTCGGCAGCTGGTAGACCTTGCCATCCGGCCCGGTGGTAAAGCTGAGGCCGATGAAATCGTCCAGGTCCAGCGTGGGCGAGGTCACATCGGTGCCTTCGCCCGACATCCAGTCGGTCAGGTTGCGCACCTGCTGATAGCGCCAGTGGGTGCCGATCAGGTCCGAGTCGTTGATGTAGCCGTCGTAGATGTTCTGGCCCGACTGCATCTGCGTCTGCAGCTTTTCGACCACGTCGCCTTCGCCGATCAGGTCATGCGTGACCTTGATGCCGGTGATGGCGGTAAACGCCGGGGCCAGCACCTGCGCTTCGTATTCATGCGTGGTGATGGTTTCCGAGACGACCTTGATCTCCATCCCCGAGAAGGGTGCTGCGGCGTCGATGAACCATTGCATCTCCGCCTCCTGGGCGTCGCGCGGCAGGGCAGAGAGATCGCCGATCTCGCTGTCCAGGAACGCGCGCGCGGCGTCCATGTCGGCAAAGGCCGGACCCGCGAGGATCAGCAGCGCTGCCGTGGTTGTCTTGAGGTTGAGGTTCATTTGTTGGTTTCCTCCCATTTTGAACCATTGACTGAGGAACAAGCAGATCGCGGCCGGGTCTCCTCTGGTCCCGGCCCCGCGCCCGTCGCTACACCCAGCGGAAGACCGCCGCGGCGTAGATCAGGCAGACAATCAGCGCGTAAGGTTGGTTTGCGCCGACCAATCCAAGCCAGGCCAGGTTGATGAAGGCCGAGCCGAGAAGCGTGATGAAGAGCCGGTCACCGCGCGTCGTCTCGATCCGCAGAATGCCCGTGCGGGGCGTTTCCGGGAACTTGATCGCCAGCACCGTGAAGGTGATCAGCAGCGTGGCGATGACCATGAAGAAGATCGCGGTCGGCCAGGTCCATGCCATCCAGTCCATGTCAATTCACCATCAAGTTCTGAATGAATTTGTCGGCCGAAGCGGATTCCTCAAAGGTTATCAAAACTTCTGAGCCTTGCCCAAAATTCAGACGGAAAGCGCTTTCGTATCTCTCAATGAACAGTATTTTTTGCGCGTCAAAGGAGAGTTCTGTGTCGGTTAGCTCCGACCATTCTTCTCCATCATTTGATTCAGTGACTGGACAGACCAAGCGTGAGATTCTGGTACTGCCATCTGCAGAAATCTTAATCCAAGCCATTAGACCCTCCCCAGGGCAAAACCCTTGGCGATGTAGTTGCGGACGAAGTAGATCACCAGCGCGCCCGGCACGATGGTCAGGATGCCCGCCGCGGCCAGCACACCCCAGTCGATGCCCGAGGCGCCCTGCGTCCGGGTCATGATCGCGGCGATGGGTTTCGCGTCCACCGTGGTCAGGGTGCGCGACAGCAGCAGTTCCACCCAGGAGAACATGAAGCAGAAGAAGGCCGCGACCCCGATGCCGCTGGCGATCAGCGGGGTGAATATCTTTACGAAGAAGCTGCCAAAGCTGTAGCCATCGATATAGGCGGTTTCGTCGATTTCCTTGGGCACACCGCGCATGAAGCCTTCGAGAATCCAGACCGCCAGCGGCACGTTGAACAGGCAGTGCGCCAGCGCCACGGCGATATGTGTGTCGAACAGCCCGACCGAGGAATACAGCTGAAAGAACGGCAGCGCAAAGACGGCCGGCGGCGCCATCCGGTTGGTCAGCAACCAGAAGAACAGGTGCTTGTCACCCATGAAGTGATAGCGCGAAAAGGCATAGGCCGCCGGCAGCGCCACCGCGAGGCTGATCACCGTGTTCATCACCACGTAGATCAGCGAGTTGACGTAGCCCATGTACCAGGCCGGATCGGTCAGGATCGTGGCGTAGTTGGCAAAGGTCAGGTCACGCGGCCAGAGCGTGAATTCGTTCAGGATCTCTGTGTTCGTCTTCAGGCTCATGTTCAAGAGCCAGTAGATCGGCAGCAGCAGGAACAGCAGGTACAGCGTCATCACCACGGCCCGGCTGTTGATCCGGGGCAGCGACAGCCCGCGAGAAGTCGATTGGTTTGCACTCAGGTCGGCCATCACTCAGCCCTCCCGTTTGTCGAGGTTGACCATCACCGTGTAGAACACCCAGCTGATCAGCAGGATCACGAGGAAATACATCAGCGAGAAGGCGGCGGCGGGTCCGAGGTCGAACTGCCCCAGCGCCATCTTGACCAGGTCGATCGACAACAGCGTCGTGGCATTGCCGGGGCCACCGCCGGTGACGACGAACGGCTCGGTGTAGATCATGAAGCTGTCCATGAAGCGCAGAAGGATCGCGATCATCAGAACGCCCATCATCTTGGGAAGTTCAATGAAGCGGAACACCTTCCAGCGGCTCGCCTGGTCGATTTTGGCCGCCTGGTAATAGGCGTCGGGGATCGACTTCAGCCCGGCATAGGCCAGAAGCGCCACCAGAGAGGTCCAGTGCCAGACATCCATCACGACGATGGTGATCCAGGCGGCAACGGTGTCCTGCGTATAGTTGTAGTTCACGCCCAGCGCGTCCAGCGTGTAGCCCAGCAGGCCAATGTCCACGCGGCCGAAGATCTGCCAGATGGTCCCCACCACGTTCCAGGGGATCAGCAACGGCAGCGACATCAGCACCAGGCAAAGCGAGGCCCAGAACCCGCCCTTGGGCATGTTCAGCGCCACGAAGATGCCAAGCGGGATCTCTATCGCAAGGATGATACCCGAGAACATCAGCTGGCGGCCCAGCGCGTCCCACATGCGTTCGGACTCGAGCATTTCCTTGAACCATTCGAGACCGGCCCAGAAGAACTGGTTGTTCCCGAAGGTGTCCTGAACGGAATAATTGACCACCGTCATCAACGGGATCACCGCCGAAAAGGCGACCAGCAGCAGAACCGGCAGAACAAGAAACCAGGCTTTTTGATTGACCGTCTTTTCCATCACGCCGCACTCCCCTGCACACGCCAGTCATTGGCATAGACGTTGACGTGAGCCGCATCGAAGGTGACGCGGTTCATGTCGGCACTGATCCGGTCATCCTCGCCCGCAATGATATTGATGTCGGTGCCAAAGAACTCGGCCCGGATGATCTTGTGGCGGCCCACGTCCTCGACGCGGCGCACCTTGACGGGCAGGCCCTCGGACTGGCTCAGGCGGGCGAATTCGGGCCGCACGCCGATCTCGACCTTGCCGTCGAGCGGCTTGTACCCCTGCGCCAGCTCCACGAAGGACCCGTTGATATAGGCCTTGTTGCCATCGATCTTGGCCGGGATGACGTTCATGCCCGGCGAGCCGATGAAATAGCCCACAAAGGTATGCTCGGGCCGTTCGAACAGCTCTTCGGGTGTGCCGATCTGCACGACCCGACCGTCATACATGACCACGACCTTGTCGGCGAAGGTGAGCGCCTCTGTCTGGTCATGGGTGACGTAGATCATCGTGTGGCCGAAATCGTGGTGCAGCTTTTTCAGCTGGGTGCGCAGTTCCCATTTCATGTGCGGGTCGATCACGGTCAGCGGCTCGTCAAAAAGCAGCGCGTTCACGTCCTTGCGCACCATGCCCCGCCCCAGCGAGATCTTCTGCTTGGCGTCCGCCGTCAGGCCGCGCGCCTTTTTCCGCAGCATGTCCTCCATGCCGATCATGCGGGCGATTTCCTGCACGCGCTCGGCCACATAGGCCTCGTCCCGGCCGCGGTTGCGCAGCGGAAAGGCCAGGTTGTCGTGCACGGTCATGGTGTCGTAGACGACCGGGAACTGGAACACCTGCGCGATGTTGCGTTCCGCGGTAGGCGCCCCGGTGACGTCCTTGCCATCGAACAGGATGCGCCCCTGGCTGGGATGCAACAACCCCGAGATGATGTTGAGCAGCGTGGATTTCCCGCAGCCCGAGGACCCCAGAAGCGCATAGGCGGCCCCGTCCTCCCAGTCGTGGTTCAGCTCCTTCAGCGCGAAATCATCCTCGCTGGCCGGGTTCGGCAGGTAGGAATGCGCCAGGTTGTCTAGCGTGATCTTGGCCATTGTGTCCCCCCTCAGGCCGCAAGCGCATAGGCGGCGGGCGCGACCAGTTGGCCGTCCTCGCCGAAGATGTAGACATGGCGCGGGTCCAGCCAGACGCTCAGCTCATCGCCCAGCGTCAGGTCATGCACGCCGTGGATCAGGCCGACCCAGCGTTCGCCGTGGTGATCGAGGTGCACGAAGGTTTCGGACCCGGTCAGCTCTGTCACGTTCAGCCTGGTCTTGAACTCCATCGCGTCCGTGGCATGTTTGCCGATCTCCAGGTGGTTGGGACGGAACCCTGCGGTGTAGCGGCCATCCCCCAGTTCGGCGATCTTGCCCGTCGCCTGCGCGCTTTGCCCGTCGCCGAACATGATCCGGTCGCCGGTCTTGGAAATCTGCAGGAAGTTCATCGGCGGGTCGCTGAACACGCGCGCCGTCGTGGCGTCGACCGGCTGGCGGTAGACCTCAGGCGTGGGGCCGAACTGCGTGATCCGCCCCTCCCAGAGCGTTGCGACATTGCCGCCCAGCAGAAGCGCCTCTTCCGGTTCGGTCGTGGCATAGACAAAGATGCTGCCCGAGGCCTCGAAGATCTTGGGGATCTCCACCCGCAGCTCCTCGCGCAGCTTGTAATCCAGGTTGGCCAGCGGTTCGTCCAGCAGCACCAGCCCGGCGTTCTTGACCAGGGCCCGCGCCAGGGCGCAGCGCTGCTGCTGGCCGCCGGACAGTTCCAGCGGCTTGCGGTCCAGCATCGGGGTGAGTTTCATCAGGTCGGCGGTCTCGCGCACGCGGCGGTCGATCTCGGCCCGGTCCGAGCCCATCAGCTTCATCGGGGAGGCGATGTTGTCGTAGACGCTCATCGACGGGTAGTTGATGAACTGCTGGTAGACCATCGCCACCTTGCGGTCCTGCACGCGCTGGCCGGTCACGTCCTCGCCGTTCCAGACCACCTGCCCCGTCGCCGGAACGTCCAGCCCCGCCATCAGGCGCATCAGCGATGTCTTTCCGGACAGGGTCGGCCCAAGCAGCACGTTCATCGTGCCCTTTTCAAGCGTCAGGTCGGTGGGGTGGATATGCACCTGCCCGTCCACGGTCTTCGATACGCCTTTCAGTTCCAGCGTCATCGGGTCCTCCTCCTCATTCCGCTGCTGCGGGCGTGCTGTGACGGTTGCGGGCCATCCAGGCATCCAGGGCCTCGATCTGCCCGGCGTCCAGCCGGAGCCCTAGTTTATTCCTGCGCCAGACCACGTCCTCGGCGGTGCGCGCGTATTCATGTGTCATCAGCCAGGTCACCTCGGCCTCGGTCAGGGTCGCGCCGAAATCGCGCCCCAGGTCGGCGGCCTCCTTCGCATCCCCCAGCACCTTGGCGGCCTCGGTTCCGTAGGCCCGCACCAGCCGCCTGGCCCAGAACTCGGTCAGGAAGGGATAGCCCCCCCTGAGATCAGAGATCAGTGTCCCCACGCCGCGCACGCGGAAATCGCCACCGGGCAGGGGCACACCGGCGGTCCATGCGCCCTGCGTGACCTCGATCTGTGTGCCGATCTTCTCCAGCGCGCTTTCGGCCAGCCGGCGATAGGTGGTGATCTTGCCGCCAAAGACGTTCAGCATCGGCGCACCGGCACTGGTATCGACCTTCAGCGTGTAGTCCCGTGTGGCTGCGGTCGCACTGCTGGCGCCATCGTCATAGAGCGGGCGAACGCCCGAATAGGTCCAGACGACGTCCTCTGCCGTCAGGTCGCGCTTGAAATAGCGGTTGGCGAAATCCAACAGGTAGTCGCGTTCCTGCGGGGTGCATTCCGGTTTTGTGGACGGATCGTCATGGTCGGCATCGGTGGTGCCGATCAGCGTGAAATCCGTCTCGTAGGGAATGGCAAAGATGATCCGCCCGTCCGTGCCCTGGAAGAAATAGCACTTGTCGTGGTCGTACAGCCTCTTGGTGACGATGTGGCTGCCGCGGACAAGGCGCACCCCCTCGCGTGAATTCAGCCGCGCCTTGGTCTGGATGATGTCGCCGACCCAGGGGCCGCCGGCATTGACCAGCATCCGCGCATAGAAAGTGCGAATTGCGTTGCTTTCGGTATTGCGCGTTTCGATGCGCCACAGACCATCTTCGCAGGTCGCGCTGAGCACCTTGGTGCGGGTCATCACGTGCGCGCCACGGGCCTCTGCATCGCGCGCATTCAAGACCACAAGGCGCGAATCCTCGATCCAGCAATCGGAGTATTCGTAAGCCTTCTCGAACCTGTCCTCCAGCGGCGCGCCTTCCGGCCCGTTCACAAGGTCCACGGTTCGCGTCCCCGGCAGGATCTTGCGCCCGCCAAGGTTGTCATAGAGGAACAACCCCAGCCGGATCAGCCAGGCCGGGCGCCGCCCCTTCATCCAGGGCATAAAGACCCCAAGCAGCTTCGACGTCGGCGTTTCCGAATCGAACCGCATATCCTTATGATAAGGAAGCACAAAGCGCATCGGCCAGCTGATGTGGGGCATCGCCCTCAACAGCACTTCACGCTCGATCAGCGCCTCGCGCACCAGCCGGAA
>NZ_JARAMO010000086.1:0-61835 GCF_028807275.1 Mameliella sp. AT18 | reverse complement strand
TGAACTACGAGGAAGGCGGCGAGAACTGCCTGCTGCACGGCGATGCAGGGTCCGAAGGGTTCCTGTCGGACATTCCCGGCGCGGCGCCCTGGCTGGGGATGCGCCACTGGAACATGGAATCGATCTATGAATACGGCGCCCGCGCCGGATTTTGGCGCCTGCATGACCTATTCACCAGCGCGGGCATCCCGCTGACGATCTACGGCGTCGCCACGGCGCTGGCCCGCTCCCCCGAACAGGTCGAGGCAATGAAGGAGGCGGGCTGGGAAATCGCCAGCCACGGGCTGAAATGGATCGAACACCGCGACATGCCGGAGGACGAAGAGCGCGCCCAGATCGCCGAGGCCATTGCCCTGCACACCGAGGTCGTCGGAGAGCCTCCGCGCGGCTGGTACACCGGGCGCTGTTCCATGAACACCGTCGCGCTGACTGCCGAGACCGGACAATTCGCCTACATCTCGGACACATACGACGACGACCTGCCCTATTGGAAAGAGATCGGCGGGCGTGCCCAGCTGGTCATCCCCTACACGCTCGAGGCCAACGACATGCGCTTTGCCGGCGCGCCGGGCTGGGTGACGGGGCAGGACTTTGGCCAATATCTCTGCGATGCCTTCGACACGCTTTATGCCGAGGGAGAGGCCGGGAAACCCGCGATGATGAGCGTGGGCCTGCACTGCCGCCTCATCGGACGCCCGGGCAAGATCGCCGGGCTGAAACGCTTTCTCGCCCATATCGCCGCGCATGAGAGTGTCTGGACCCCGACCCGCCTGCAAATCGCCGAGCACTGGGCTGCCACCCACCCGCCGATCACGGCAGAGCGCCCCTCGCAGATGGACCGCGATACCTTCGTGACCCGGTTCGGGGGCATCTACGAACACAGCCCCTGGATCGCGGACCGCGCCTGGGACCTGGAACTGGGTCCGGCGCACGACCGCCCCGCCGGGCTGGCCAATGCGCTTGCCCGCGCCTTTCGCTGCGCCACCGATCAGGAACGGCTGGACGTGCTGCGCGCCCACCCGGACCTGGCCGGGAAACTGGCCGCTGCGCGCCGCCTGACCACCGAAAGCACGGCCGAACAGGCCAGCGCGGGCCTTGACGCCCTGACCGACGAGGAACGCGCCCGCTTTACAGAACTCAATGACGCCTACACCGAAAAGCACGGGTTTCCCTTCATCATCGCCGTGCGCGACCATGACAAGCAGGGCATTCTCGCCGCTTTCGAACGACGCCTTGGCAATGACAGCGAAACGGAGTTCACCGAGGCCTGCCGCCAGGTCGAACGGATCGCACGCCTGCGCCTCGACGCCCTGCTCTGACGCCCCCTCTACCGAAAGGAAAGGACATGCCTCAGATCATCGCACGACCGCTGACGCAAAGCGCCTTTGCCCCTTTCGGCGAAGTGCTGGAGGTCATGGGACCGCCCGACAAGCTGATCAACGCGGGAAAATGCGGCCGCCACCATGACATCGCGCAGTTGGATTTCGGTCCCGGCGGGCGGGCCGGCATCAGCCTGTTCGATGCCGAGCCGCGCGCCCTGCCCTACCTGCTCGACCTGGTCGAACGCCACCCGGACGGCAGCCAGGCCTTCCTGCCCATGCACCGCAATCCCTGGCTGGTCATCGTGGCTGAACCGGGCGACAGGCCCGGCGCGATCCACGCCTTCCTCGCCGGACCCGGGCAGGGGGTGAATTTCCATCGCGGCACCTGGCATGGCGTGCTGACGCCCCTGTCCGCGCCCGGCCTCTTTGCCGTGGTGGACCGGATCGGGGAGACCGCCAACCTCGAAGAGGTCAGGCTCGACCCGCCGGTCGAGATCGTCCTGCCCTGAGCATCAAACGAAAGAGGGGCCTCCGCAGAGACCCCTCTCTCCCCCGGGTCGGGGACTGCTCGATCCTGGGTGCCGGAGGCGTTACCAGCAACGCTGGCCGTGGCGGTTCCAACCGTTGCGGCATCCGTTGTGATGGCCGCCGTTGCGTTTCCATTTGCCGCCGTTGTGGTGCCGCTTTTTCCACTTGCCGCCGTTGTGATGGCGATGCTTCCAGTGCCCGTTGTGCTGACGCTGAATCACGACCCGGCCACGGTGGTGATTGTCGATCGCCTGGCCAAGAATGTAGAGTCCAACGGCAGCGCCGAGGAACCTTTTGAGGTCGTCGTTGTTGCGGGCCTGCGCCGGCGAGGCCGCGGTCAGCGACAGGGCCAGCGCACCGGCAGCAACGATGGATGTGATGAGACGTGCAGACATGAGGTGTTCTCCTCTCACGGGTAAGGGTCGGAGCCGCGTCAAGTCAGCGACTCCCGACCCCAGCGTCCTGCCGGCCTGTCCGGCGGCTCAATATCAGCCCGTGGATATTGGATAACCGCCCTGCCAGGCCCTTCGCGTTATTGAATTTCTCGACCGGGCAGCGCAGTTTGGGATCATGTCCCAAACCCGGCGTATCCTCATGTCCCCGACCCTTGCCCGCCTGATTTCCGCTGCTCTCGTCATTGTCGCCCTGGCCATGCCCGGCGCCGCGGCGGCGGATTGCTACATCCATTACAAGGCCAAGCGCGACACGCCCAAATACGGGCTGCACTACGGCATCGTGCGCAGCTCGGGTTCTTGCCCGTCGTCGCCGGAACGCGCCGTCCGGTCGCGCATTTCATCGGGCGGATGGGTCGTTCTGGGCATCGTCAAGGTCACCAATTCGCCCCCTACCGCATCGGAACTCGAATTTGCAAAGCAACACTATTACCGCTAGCGAAAGCCGCCGTTCTGGCAGCCGCATCGTCACGCTGGGCATTGTCGCCATCGTGACCATCCTGGGTCTGGCCGGGGCCGTCCTGCTGCTGACCCTGCCGGACGGCAATGCCTTCAACGCGCGTGTCGAACGCATCTTCCTGGAAAACGACAACCTTGCCAGCCAGGCCGAGGTCAAGCTGCTGGAGATCCTGGCACAGTCCGGCACCGCCTTTTCCGACACGCTGGCCAGCTACCGCGTCGTGATCTTCGTGCTGCTGGTCTTTTCCGCCGCGCTGCTGGTCGCGGCGCTGGTCTTTCTGGTGATGCTGGTGTCGCTCAACCGGCGGATGGCCCAGATCGAACGATCCGGCATCGAGGTGTCCAGCCTGATCATCTCGCGCGAGGAAAATACCGTCTACCTGAACACGATGGGGTTCAAGCTGACCGATGCGATGATGGAAACGCTGGCCGTCCTGGCCGAAGCCCGGCTGGACGACGAGATGCTGACCGGCAGCCAGATCGAGGCGGTTATCTCTGGCAAGGCCGAAGCGGATTGCGACGAGGCCTCTGGCGCGACGCGGATCAAGCGGCTGCGCGACGGTCTGGGCAACCAGATGGTCAGCGAGTTGCTGGTCAAGAACATCGCCCGCCGGGGCTATATGCTGGCCATCGACAAGGGCGTGATCGAGGTGGTCTGAACCGCTCGGACCGCCCCCTCAGAACAGCGCGGATTCCGCTGCGCCGGACTCATCGACCTCGCCAAGGCGCGTGCTGGCCCGCATGCCCGCGCGCAACTCCCCCCGTAGTGCGAGCAGAACCCGGCGGTGATCCGCCTTGTGGTCCAGCACAGCCCGGTTTCGTGCCGCGGACTGGCGCAGGAAAGCCTTCCAGGGCTTCTCGGGCAGCGCGAAAGAACGGTTCAACTGCCCGTCGCCGTAACCGTTGTCATAGACCTGCTTGCCCAGCAGCACGGCGGTAAAGACGTTGTAGGTGAACAGATGCGCCGAGGGCACGTCCAGTGGCGTGGGCAACTGGTGCCTCCACAGGTCCAGCAGGTGCTCCAGCCGGTCGGAAATCTTCAACTGGGTGCGCGAATCCATCCAGTAGGGATCGTCAGTGCGGTTGTTCAGGCGGTAATGCAGGCAGATGAAATCCCGCACCTCGTTGAACATCCCGTCAGACACCCGGTTGTAGGCGTCGCGGGTGGCGTCCTCGTAGTCCTGGCTGGGAAAGTACTGCAACAACCAGCGCAGGCCCATGTCGATCATGTGGATCGCGGTGGATTCCAGCGGTTCGATGAACCCGCCCGACAGGCCCAGAGCGATGCAGTTCTTGACCCAGGCCCGGCGCGATCGGCCCACCCGCATCGGGATCACGCGCGGCTCTGCCCCCGGCGGGGCCATGTCGCCCAGATGCGCCAGGAATTCTTCGGCGGCTTCGTCGTCCGTGCGATGGGCCGAGGAAAAGACATAGCCCGTGCCGATGCGGTTGAAGAGCGGCACCGCCCAGCTCCACCCGGCGCCCAGCGCGGTGGATTGCGTCGCGGCCCGGATCTTTTCGGGATCGGGATGCGGCACCTGCAGCGCCATCGCACGATCGTTGCCCAGGTAGTCCGCATAGCTGTCAAAGGGTTCGCCCAGCGCCTTCTGGATGACCAGCCCGCGAAAGCCGGTGCAATCGAGGACCAGCTGCACCGGGTGCCGGCCCGTTTCCCGCAAAACCAGCGCGGCGACAAATCCGCGCTCGTCCAGTTCGACATCGTCGACATCGTCCAGGATGTGTTCGATACCGTGGTCACGGCCCCGCTCTGCCAGGAGCCCTGCGAACTTGACCGCGTCGAGGTGATAGGCATAGCCCGCCCGGGGCATGGGATCCTCACCCTGCTTGTTCAGGGAAAAGGGGCATTTCCAGGATTCAAAGAGATCCATGAGCGGCGAAAAGGACCGGATGTAATCCCGGTTGCCCGCGCCGTAGGCCTGAAAATAGTGACCGGCCTCGACGCCCTCGATCCGGGGCGGGCTGGCAAAGGGGTTCATGTAGCGGATGAACCTGCCTTTGCGGTCGACGTTCCAGTCGTTGAACATCACCCCCATCTTGAACGAGGCGTTGCAGCGCCGCATGAACTCCTGGTCGTCTATGCCCATCTCGCGCAGTGTGACGGGCATGTGCGGCACCGTCGCCTCGCCGACGCCCACGGTGGGCACGTTGGGCGACTCGATCAGGGTGATCTTGATCTTTGGGGCGCATTTCGTCCGCAGGAAACAGGCCGCCAGCCAACCGGCCGTGCCGCCCCCCACGATGGTGATGGATGTGACCGGATCGCCCATGCCGCTGCCCTCCACGCAACTTACGCGGGGTCAGCCTAACGGCAGGCGGCGAAATGGCAAAGGGTCAGGTGAATTCCGGCCCGTGGACCCAAGTGGTCAGAGAATAGCGCTGGCCCCGCGATACCGGTGTCACCCGGTGCAACGTGAAGCTGGGGAACAGGATGGCGCTGCCGCGTGTCGCATCCGCTGTTTCCACCTGCCCGTTGCCGTTGAGCTCCAGCCGCCCGCCCTCGTAGGCGTTGCCTTCGCTCAGCTGTGCGACAAGCGTCAGCTTGCGCTTCTGGGCAAAGGTGCCGGCACCGATGTCGGAATGCCAGTCAAAATGCCCGCCCGCGTCCGAGGCATAGAGCGCCACCTGCGCCCGCTCGGCGAACTCGGTCAGGGCAAAGTTGAAATGCGCACGGTTCACGTCGCGAACGACTTCCATCACCCGGCGAAAGACCCAGGCGCCCTCGCCCTCTTCGTCCAGCCAGGTGATGCGGGCGACGCGGATGTTCTCATTCTGGCGCCCGCGCACCAGGCCGGCGTCGCTGAAGTCCTGCGCCTGGGTCAGGCGGATGATCTGGTCGCACTCGGTGTCGGAAAACATCCGGTCGAGAGAATAGGGTGACAGCATGCAGATGCCCCGATGGAAAGGATCTGAGCCGCATGCCACCGGCCCACGACGGATACCGGTCTGTTTGCGACATGAAAGGCCGAAAACGTCACATTTCTTTTGCAGGGCGTTTTGGAGTCCGGAATTCCGGACCGCACATTCGAACAAATAGCTTGACCAATGAGACACGCCCGCCTATTTGTCCCGGCATGACCACGCAAATGACATATCGCAGTTGTTGCTAACCTCCCTCCGGTAGGTAAACCCGCAAGGTGCGGGGCACGACTGCTAATCGTTGCGTTCTTTCCCAAGAATTTGGTTCGAGACCAATGCCTACCGCCATTGGATGCAGTGGCTGAATTGGTTATGGCGCCGGATTGCAAATCCGGAGCATGCGGGTTCGAGTCCCGTCTGCATCTCCAAACATCACCCCAACAAAACATGAGCTTAACAACCACATGACAGCTTCACGGTCCGGCCCGCAGCGGTGAGTAGGAGAAACAGGTTCGGGCTCTGCGTCGGGCGAGTTGACCATTGAACCTTTCCGAATCCCTGATCCGGGTGTTGAAACAACACGTTTCGAAACCCTGAAATCCGGAAAAATAACTCGGAAAACTCTGGAATATAAAACGGCGACAGATTCCCCTGCCGCCGCTCAAATAATTCACGCCTGAACCCCGCAGAATTACCGCCTATCGCCAATCACGGCTTTCAGCATCTCGCGCTCTTCACCGGTCAGGTCGGTCAGCGGCGATCTCACCGGGCCGGTGTCGAACCCGCGCAGGGCCACACCCGCCTTGATGGCGGACACCGCGTAGCCGGTCTTGCGGTCGCGGACCCTGGCGAAGGGATAGTAGAAGTCGGTCAGCATCCGTTCGCACTTGGCATCGTCGCCCGCCTGGAAGGCCGCGTGGAATTCCAGCGCGGTTTCGGGGACAAAGTTGAAGACGGCAGAGGAATAGGTATCCACGCCCGCCCCCCGGAACGCCTGCGCGAACAGTTCATGCGTGGGCATCCCGCCGACATAGGCCAGCCTGTCGCCCAGCCCGATTGTGATCCGGCGGACCGTGTCGATGTCGCCGGTGCCGTCCTTGAAACCGATCAGGTTGGGGCACTCCTCGGCCAGGCGTGCAAGCGTATCGGCAGAGACAACCGACTGGCCCCGATTGTAGACGATCACGCCCATGTTGGTGGCGTTGCAGACGGTGCGGATATGCGCCTCGATCCCGTCCTGCGGCGCACCGATCAGGTAATGCGGCAAAAGCAGGATGCCGTCACCACCCGCCGCCTCGATGCCCTGCGCCATGTCGCAGGCCATGCGAGTGCCATAGCCGCAGCCGGCGATCACCGGCTGGCCGGGCTGGGCGGCGCGGGCGGTCTTGACCACCTCAACCACCTCGGCAGGGGTCAGCGAAAACAGTTCACCCGTGCCGCCGGCGACGATCAGCCCGGCGATCTTGTGCGGGCTGAGCCATTCGAGATGGGCAGAAAAGGCACTGGGGTTGAACCTGTCATCGGCATCGAAGGGCGTTACCGGAAAGGACAGCAGGCCGGAACGGATGATGTCGCGCAGGGCGATAGGGTCGATCATGTCTTTGAATCCTCGTGCATTCAGTCTTCGTGGATGCCATCGCCGCAAAAGGCGCCGCCCTGGTAGAGCGCGTTGACATCGTCGGCGGGCGGCGGGTCCATTTCGGCGTCGATCTTGGCGCGGAACTGCTCGGCATTGTCTTTCGGCTGCCAGCCCAGGTAGGCCACTTCGCGGTTGTCCCACCAGGAGGCCCCGTTGGCCGAGGCGCCATAGACGATGGGACAGCCCAGCCGCGGCACCATGAAGACGCGTTCGATCAACTGCATGAAATCGTCAAAGCTCATCCAGGTGGACAACATTCGGTGGTTCTTGGGCTCCGGAAAGCAGGACCCGATGCGCACGCTTGCGGTCTCGATACCGTATTTGTCGTGGTACATGCTGGCCATCGCCTCGCCGAACACCTTGGACACGCCGTAAAGGCCGTCGGGCCGGGGCGTGCTGTTGGCGTCCAGCCGCTGGGTCTGCTTGTAGTAACCGATGGCATGGTTCGAACTGGCAAAGATGATGCGCGGCTTGACCGAGGATTTGCGCGCGCCTTCGTACAGGTGAAAGACCCCGTCGATATTGGCGTTGCGCACGGTGTCCCAGTTGGCCTCGACCGACTGGCCGCCCATGTGGACGATGCCATCGCAGCCCTCGACCAGCGCCTCGACCGCTGCCTTGTCGCCCAGGTCACAGGGCACGAGTTCCTCGTGCGGGGCGGCCTGCCCCAAGTCGGCGCCGGGGCGGTCGGACAGGCGGATGGTTTCTGCGATGGGCTTCAGCCGCTCGCGGCAGACGGCGCCGAGGTTGCCCGTAGCGCCGGTGATCAGCAGTTTCTTCAGCATGGTGTCCTCTTGGTCAGTGCGCGGTCCAGGAACTGCAGGACCGCATGGTGAATGGCCGGGGTTTCCTTGTGGCCGGTCTCCTGGTCGATCCAGGTCACCAGCTGGTCGGTCTGCCCGGTGGCGTCATAAGCAAGGCGCAGGTCCAGCGTCGCCTGCGCCCCGGCGGGGATGGCGGTAAAGGGATCCTCGCGGCCATGAGCCACGAATTGCGGACGCGGCGCAATCAGGCCGGCGACCTGTCCCATGTCCGTGTGGCGCAGCACCCCCGGCACGATCAGGTACAGGCCGTGACGGTCGTGGACTCCGGTTTCGATCAACCCCTCTATGCTGGCCAGCATGCACAATTGCGCCACCGCCGCCACCCGGGACTCAAGCGCCCCCACCCACATGGCCAGCGCGGCCCCCATCGACATGCCCAACACGGCGATGCGGGTGCTGTCGATCCGGGCATGACCGGCCAGCCAGTCGAAGGCCGCCAGTTGATCCCCGACCATCTGGCCGAACAGCGGCTGGCCCCGCCAGAACCCGGCCTTGGCCAGGGCGCTTTCGCTGCCTTCGGACCGGCGGTCGCCAAAGCCGGGCATGTCCATCGCCAGCACCGCGTAACCTGTGGCCAGAAGGTCGGGACCATAAGGGGACGCCAACCAACTTGCGCCCTCTGCCACTTCACGACGCCCCAGATCGAATTGCCCGCCGTGGGCGTGGCAATAAAGAACGGCGGGAACGGGCCCCTCTCCCTCCGGCAGCCAGAGCGTCGCGGGCTTTCCGTCCAGCCGCAGCTCGATCCGCGACCCGGTATCGGTCACCACGGCCCCTTGTACTTCGGCCACGGGTTCGGGCCGAACCTCGGGCAGCGCCAGCAAGTCGCGCAGCGTGGCGCGCAGGGTTTCGGGGTCGCCGCTCATCCTAGGTATAGGCCGTCGATCCGTCCGGGCGGATGGGCAGCTTGCGCTCCCAATGTATGTAGCGATCCGTCTTCAGGTAATCCTCGTCGATCTCGACACCCCAGCCGGGTCGGTCCGGGCGCAATTCCAGGTAGCCGTCCACCGGCATGTAGGGATCCCGGACATAGCCTGCCGCCTCATCGACCGGGGCAAGGTCGCGGCCGAGGAAGGCCGAAGTGCCGGGCAGCCGGTATTCGAGGATCTTGAAGTTCGGACAGGCGGCGGCGAAATGCAGGTTCACCGCCGTCGCAAGCGGCCCCATCGGGTTGTGCGGCGCGACAGGGACGTAAAAGGCCTCGGCGATGGCGGCGATCTTGCGCATCTCCAAAAGGCCACCGACTGCGCAGATGTCTGGCTGGATGATGTCTGCCCCGCCCGCCTGCAAAAGGCGCAGGAACTCGAACCGGGAATAAAGGCTTTCGCCCGTGGCCAACGGCACCCGCAGCTGCGATTTCAATGTGCCCCAGGCCTCGATATTCTCAGGCCGCATAGGTTCCTCGAAGAACAGCGGATGGAAGGGCGCCAGCGCGTTGCCCAGTTCCGCCGCCTGCCAGGGCTCGAAGATGCGCGCATGGGCGTCAAAGGCGAACTCGTAATCGGGGCAAAGCGCGGTCAGCTCTGCCACCCAGTCCGTGGTCGCCCGGATCACCTTGCCCCAGGGCTCGGCATGGATGTCGTTGCGATAGGGTGACAGCTTGAAGGCGGTGAAGCCGTGCGCCTCTTGCATGGCGGCGCAATGGTCGTGGATCTCACCCGCGTCCGGCGCGGAGTAGACACCGAGATAGACCCGCACCCGATCACGCACATGCCCCCCCAGCATCATGTAGACCGGCAGGCCCACGGCCTTGGCCGAGATGTCCCAGAGCGCGTGGTCGATGGCCGAGATCGCCGCCAGCCCCAGTGCGCCCGGGGGAAACCGGCTGTGCTGGTAGAGCTTGAGGATCAGACGTTCGATCCGGCGCGGGTCCTCGCCCTCGATCTGGGTATAGAGATAGTCCAGCAGCGGCGGCAGGGCCCGGTCGGGGCCGTGGTTATAGCACTCCCCCCAGCCGGTGATCCCCTCGTCGGTGTCGATGGCCACGACGACGCGCGGACGGTTGCCGTCGCGGGACATGAAACTGCGCAGGCCGGTGATCTTCATCGGGTCATCCCTGGAAACGAGGTTGCGGCAGGCCGGTGACGCCAAGGCCGGTAATCGCGAAAAGGCCACCGGCGTCTGGCTGGGCGGGATCGTCCGACAGCCCGGCACCGATGGAGGTGACGTAAATCGTGGCCAGATCCGGGCCGCCAAACATCGGCTTGGTGGGCTTTTCCACCGGCATCTCGATGGTCATCAGCACCTCGCCCTGAGGGGAAAGGCGATAGAGCTGCCAGCCGGAAACGCCCGCCTGCCAGTAACACCCCTCGGCGTCCACGGTGCCGCCGTCGGGGCGCCCCGGCACCGAACGCGTATCGAAAAATACCTCTGGTTCACCCGGTGTTCCGGTCGTCGTGTCATAATCGCAGGCCCAGATGGTGCGCACGCCCGGATTGCTGTCAGAGAAATACATCCGGCGCCCATCGGGCGAAAAGGCCAGCCCGTTGGTCGTAAAGATCCCATCGCGCCAGGCCGTCACCGCCCCGTCCGGGTCCAGCCGATAGAAGGCGCCCAGCGCCTCGGGTTCCCCGCCGTCCTTCATGGTTCCTGCCCAGAACCGGCCCTGGGCATCGGTCGCACCGTCGTTGAAACGGTTGTCCGGCAGATGTGCTTCCGGGTCGTGGATCGCCTCGCGTGCCCCCGTCTCCGGATCGAAGAGCCAGAAGCCGGATTTCGTCGCCAGCACCAGCCCGCCCTGCTCCCGCACCGCAAGGCACCCGACAGGTTCGCCGTATTCGATGGTTCGGTTCTCGCCCGTGACCGGGTCATAGCGATAGATGACGCCCGCCGGGATATCGACCCACCAGAGACATTGCGCCCGGTCGTCCCAGACCGCGCCCTCGCCAACCCCGGCGCCCACCGGCGCAACGCATGTGATCTCGATCCCCATCTACTCCCTCTTGAAGACCCGGTTTTCCGAGCCGTCGATATGCGCGCTCATGGCGGCGCGGGCGGCCGCCGCGTCACCAGCCTCCAGCGCATCCACGATGGCCTGGTGTTCGCTGCTCATGTCGCGCTTGCCCTTTGCATAGCCTGTCCGCCCCATCGAGCGGACGAACTTGCCGATGAACAGCATGTGCGGGCGTAGCATCTTCATGGTTTCAAGCAGGAAGCGGTTGTCAGACAACTTGGCAATCCTGAAGTGAAACGCAAGGTCGGGCTCGACCGTTGCCGTGCCCGCCTCGGCCAAGTCCTGCATATCGGCGATATAACCACGCAACTCGGCGATATCCGCCGCCGTGGCCCGCGCCGCCGCCAGCGCCGCCGTCTCGGTCTCGACAAAGCGCCGAAACCGGAAATAGGCGGCAATGTCGTCGATACTGCCCAGCGGCTCATACCCCGCACCCTCTCTGGGCGGGCCGACACTGACGAAAGATCCGGCCCCCTGCTTCGACACGATCAACCCATCCTCGCGCAAGCGGGCAAGGGCCGTGCGCACCACCGGGCGCGATACGCCATAGTCACTCGCCAGCTCGTTTTCGCTGGGCAGACGCTGCCCCAGCGAAAAGGTCCCGTTCCGGATCGCGTCAAGCAATTCGGAATAAACGCTTTCCTCAAGCCGCGTCCCGCCGCGTGTCGGTCTTGCCCCCTGTGCCTCAGCCATCTTCTTCTCCAGCAGCAGCGCCCCTCGGCACCTTACAACATTTAAAAATTAGTTTGACAAGTTGTCAACGTGATGCAGAGTCGGGTCACTGAAAAAGCGCGATTCACGCGTTCAGGGAGGAGAGACATGACCCAACACTGGCGAATTGCATCGCTGGCCTCTGCGGCTATCGGCGCCTTGCTGATGCCGCTGGCCGCCGCCGCATATACCGACGCGCCGATGCTGGCCGACAAGGTCGCCGCCGGCGACCTGCCCGAGGTGGACGCCCGCCTGCCCGACCAGCCCGAGGTGATCGAGCCACTGAACGAGATCGGCACATATGGCGGCACCATCCGCCGTTTCCTGTCCGGCTCGAACGACCACAACTCGATCTTGCGGTTCGTCATGCCCCAGGGCCTGACCCGGTGGAAACCGGACTTCTCGGGCGTGGTGCCCAACATCGCCGAAAGCTGGGAGGTCAACGAGGACAGTTCCGAATTCACCTTTCACCTCCGCGAGGGCCTGAAATGGTCGGACGGCGAACCTTTTACCGCCGATGACATCATGTTCTTCGTCGAGGATCTGCTGCAGAACAAGGAGTTCTATCCCAACGCCCCGGCCCGGTTCGTCGTCGGCGGCGAGGTGATGACGGCGGAAAAGATCGACGATTACACCGTCACCCTGAAATTCGCCGCCCCCTACGGCACCTTCCTGACCGAGCTGGCCACGCCGCTGGCGCAGGAACCGGTGCTCTGGGCCAAGCATTACTGCCAGCAGTTCCACCCGAAATACAACGCCGACGTCCAGCAGATGGTCGACGCGACAGAGGCGGTCGAGGACTGGCCCAGCCTCTACCGCCTGAAATGCGGCGAGGTCGAGGCGCCGAACCGCTGGGCCAATGCCGAACGCCCGACGCTGGACCCCTGGATCGTCACCGGCGACGGCTATACCGCCGGGTCCACCCAGGTCATCATGGAGCGCAACCCCTACTTCTGGCAGGTCGATACCGAGGGCAACCAACTGCCCTACGTCGACCGGCTGCAATGGGGCGTGTCGCAGGACGCGCAGGCGATCCTGCTGGAAGCGATTGCCGGCAACGTCGACATGCAGGCCCGCCGGATCGCGACGCTGGCCAACCAGCCGGTGCTGTACCAGAACCAGGACAAGGGCGGGTACAAGCTGTACCAGCGCACCGCGGCGGATTCCAACGACATGGCGATCCACTTCAACCACACGCACAAGGACCCCGAGATGCGGGCCTTCCTGACCAACAAGGACGTGCGGATCGCGCTGTCGCTGGGCATCGACCGCGAAGAGATCATCGACATCGTCTACCAGGGCGTCGGTGAACCCTGGCAGATCGGCCCCCTGCCCCAGCACATCCTCTACAACGAGAAACTGGGCCGCCAGCACACCGACTTTGACCCGGACCAGGCCAACGAACTGCTGGACGCCGCAGGCTATACCGAGCGCAACGACGACGGCATCCGCCTGTTCCCGTCCGGAGAGCCGATCATCTTCAACGTCAACTATCCGGGCGTCGAGGTGCCGCATTGGGGGGACAGCCTTGAGATCATCAAGGATCAGTGGTCGCAGATCGGCATCGGCCTGAACTCCAGCAGCGTGGAACGGTCGATCTATTACAACCGGGGCGAGGCCAACGAGCATGACTTCATGGTCTGGGGCGCGCCCGGTGGCCTGGACCCGACGCTGAGCCCGCGCGACGTGCTGGCGATCCACCCGCAGGCCTCTTGGTTTGCCATCCCATGGGCGCGCTGGCACCTGTCGGGCGGCGCGGACGGACAGGAACCCAGCGAGTCCATGAAAAAGCGCTTCCAGCTTTACGATGACTTCAAGGCCGAGGCCGACCAGGACAAGGCGCTGGACATCTTCCGCGAGATCCACCGCATCGCGGCGGATGAGTTCGAGATCATCGGCATCACCACCCGGCCCAGCGTCTACGGCGTCGTGAACGCCAAGCTGCGCAACGTGCCGGAGGCCCTGCCGGGGTCGTGGATGTACCCCGATCCGGGTCCGACCCTGCCGCAGACGTACTTTTACGCGGAGTGATCCGCCGCCGGGGTGCGCGGCATCTGCGCACCCCACCCACCCGACGCAGGCCGCGCGACCGTCACGGGCCTGACGCAAGAGGTTCCCCATGATCTGGCGCTATATCCTCAAACGGATCATCTGGATGATCCCGTTCATGTTCGCTGTCTCCGTCGTGGCCTTCCTGCTGATCCAGGCGCCACCGGGCGACTACCTGACCACCTATATCGCCAAGCTGGGCGAATCGAACGAACTGCTGGACCAGGCCTCCATCGACAACCTGCGTGCGCGCTTCGGGCTCGATCAGCCGCTCTATGTCCAGTATTTCAAATGGGTTGCGAACCTGCTGCAGGGCGATTTCGGCATGTCCTTCGAATGGCGCCAGCCGGTGTCCGACCTGGTGTGGGAGCGGATGGGCCTGACGCTCTGCCTCAGCTTCGCGACGCTGCTGTTCACCTGGGCCGTGGCCTTTCCCATCGGCGTCTATTCCGCCGTCCACAAGTATTCCATCGGTGACTACATCGCCACGACCATCGGCTTCATCGGCCTGGCAACCCCCAACTTCCTGCTGGCGCTGATCCTGATGTATATCGGCGTGGTCCACTTCGGCACGGACGTCGGCGGGCTGTTCAGCCCCGAGTACCAGAATGCCCCGTGGTCGGCCGCCAAGGTCTGGAACCTGGTCGAACATCTCTGGCTGCCGGTCATCGTTCTGGGCACCTCGGCCACCGCCAGCCTGATCCGCATCATGCGCGCCAACCTGCTGGACGAGTTGAACAAACCCTATGTCGACACCGCCCGCGCCAAGGGCCTGTCGGAATTTGCCCTCATCATGAAATACCCGGTGCGCGTGGCGCTGAACCCCTTCATCTCGACCATCGGCTGGGTGCTGCCCAACCTGGTGTCCGGCGCCGTGGTAACGGCCATCGTCCTGTCGCTGCCCACCGCGGGGCCGCTGATGCTGCAGGCGCTTCTGTCCCAGGACATGTACCTCGCCGGCGCCTTTGTCCTGCTGCTGTCTTCGCTGACCGTGATCGGCATGCTGATCTCGGACATCCTCCTTGTCCTTCTCGACCCGCGGGTGCGCTATGAGTGACACGACCACGAACACCACCCCCGAGGACGACCCGCACAGCGCGGCGCTGCCGGCGGAAAGCCATGTGCACGACGCCCCGGCCATCGACCCGGACAAGGCGCCCGACAAGGTCGCCATCGCCTCGCAGTGGCAACTGACCTGGTGGGCGTTCAAGCGGCACCGGCTGGCGGTTTTCGCGCTCTGGATCATCGGGCTCCTGTACCTGGTCTCAATCTTTGCCGAGTTCGTGGCCCCCGACGACCCGACGAAACAGAACCGGCGCGCGGTCTATCACCCGCCACAGATGATCCACCTGATCGATCGCACGGACGAGGGCATCCGCATCCGTCCCTACGTCTGGAAGATGGACCGCCAGCGCGATCCCGCCTCGCTGGCCGTCAGCTACGTCAAATCAGAAGAGAAGATCTACCTGACGCTGTTCGGACGTGGTGCCGACTACAAGTTCTGGGGCCTGTGGGAGACCGATCGCCACCTCTTTGCCACGCAGGACCCGCGCGAAAAATTCTTCATCTTCGGCGCAGACAGGCTGGGCCGCGACATGTTCAGCCGCATCCTCTATGGCACCCGGATTTCCATGTCGATCGGCCTGGTGGGTGTGGCAATCAGCCTGGTGCTGGGGATCACGCTGGGGGGTCTCTCGGGCTACTACGGCGGCCGCGTCGACGCGGTGAGCCAGCGCATGATCGAGTTCGTGCTCAGCCTGCCGACGATCCCGATCTGGCTGGCGCTGGCCGCCTCCCTGCCGCCTGACTGGCCGATCTACCAGCAGTATTTCGTGATCACCCTCATCGTCAGTCTCGTCGGCTGGACAGAACTGGGCCGCGTGGTGCGGGGGCGCTTCCTGGCGATGAAGAACGACGATTTCGTCATCGCGGCCCGGCTGGATGGCGCGTCAGAGGGGCGGATCATCTTCCGCCACATGCTGCCGTCGCTGTCGTCGCACATCATCGCCTCGCTGACGCTGGCCATCCCGCTGATGATTCTTGCGGAAACCGGGCTGTCCTTTCTCGGCCTCGGCCTGCAACCCCCGGCGATTTCCTGGGGTGTTCTGCTGAAAGAGGCGCAGAACATCATCTCGATCAGCCAGGCGCCCTGGCTCTTCATTCCGGGCGGCTTTGTCGTCGTCGCGGTCCTTGCCTTCAACTTTCTCGGGGACGGCATGCGCGATGCCGCGGATCCTTATGGCCACTGACATGCAACCCATCCTGCAGATCCAGGACGTGAACCTGGGGTTTTCCATGCGGCAGGGCGTCTTTGACGTTCTGCACGGGATCAGCTTTGACCTGCACCGGGGCAAGACAACCTGCGTCGTGGGCGAGTCCGGATCGGGCAAATCCGTGACCGCGCGGACGATCCTGAACATGGTCCCGCCGCCGGGCAAGATCAACGGCGGGCGCATCCTGTTCAACCCCGACGGGACAGAGATCGACCTGACCGCGCTGGACCCGCGCGGCCCCGCGATCCGCCAGATCCGCGGCGGAAGGATCGCGATGATCTTTCAGGAGCCGATGTCGTCGCTCAGCCCGGTCCACACCATCGGCAGCCAGATCATCGAGGCCATCCGCCTGCACCGCGACGTGTCGAAAAAAGAGGCCCGCGACCTGGCCATCGAGGTCCTGAAACAGGTTGAGATCCCCAACCCGGACAAGGCGGTGGACCGATACGCCTTTGAATTCTCGGGCGGGATGCGGCAGCGGGCGATGATCGCGATGGCGCTGTCCTGCCGCCCCGACGTGCTGATCGCGGATGAGCCGACCACCGCGCTGGACGTCACCACCCAGGCCGAGATCCTGGACCTGATGAAAAACCTCCAGACCGAACTTGGCATGGCGATCATGTTCATCACCCACGACATGGGCGTGGTGGCCGAGATCGCCGACGAGGTCGTGGTGATGGAAAAGGGCCACGTCGTCGAACAGGGCGACATCCACCAGATCTTTGACACTCCGCAGCACCCCTACACGCAGAAACTTCTCAACGCCGTGCGGCGACTGGAGGAACCGGCGGCGGCCAAGGTCCGCCCGGCGGGCGACAGCGGCAACATCCTGCGGGTCGAGAACCTGCAACTGCGTTTCGAGAAGAAAGAGGGCTTTTTCCAGCGCGTGACGGATGTGACCAAGGCCGTCGATGGCGTCAGTTTCGACCTCAAGCAGGGCGAGGCGCTTGGGATCGTAGGTGAAAGCGGATCGGGCAAAACCACCGTGGGCCGCTGCATCGCGCGTGTCTACGATCCGAACGCCGGTGTGATCGACTATGCCGGGCGCGACCTCATGGCTGCGAACAAGAACCAGCTGCGCGACACGCGCAAGCAGATCCGCATGATCTTCCAGGACCCTTTCGCCTCGCTGAACCCGCGCATGACGGTCAAGCAGATCATCGCCGAACCGCTGATCGTGAACGGCATCGCAAGGGGGCAGGAGCTTGAGGATCGCGTGGCAAAACTGCTGACCGAAGTCGGGCTGGACCCGGGCATGATGGAACGCTACCCGCATGCTTTCTCGGGCGGGCAACGACAGAGGATCGTCGTCGCCCGGGCCATCGCGCTGGAACCCCGGCTGGTGATCGCGGACGAACCGACCTCGGCACTGGACGTGTCGATCCGTACGCAGGTGCTGGACCTGCTGCTGAAACTCCAGGCCGAGATGGGGCTGTCCTTCATCTTCATCAGCCATGACATGGCGGTGATCCGCTATTTCTGCGACCGGGTGGCGGTGATGTACCGTGGCAAGATCGTCGAGATCGGCGAGACTGAGGAGATCATCACCAACCCGCAGCACCCCTATACCAAAGCGCTACTGTCCTCGGTCCCGATCCCCGATCCGAAACTGCGCGGCACCCGCCAGCGCCACCGCTACGTGGCCGAAGCATGACCGAAAAGGACCAGCTTGCCCCCGGCATGGCCGAGGCGATCCGGACGCATGAAAACTTGTCCGACTCCGAGGCCGCGAGCTTTTGGGCCGAGGGCGCCGACTGGGCGCCAACCGAAGACACCGACTATACCGGAGCAGCGGGCCAGTCGCAGGCGGCGCGTGTCTACAACGGCGCCGCCTCCGGCCCGGTGATGCTGTATATCCACGGCGGCGGCTGGACCGGCGGCTCCATCGCGCTGAATGAACGCGCCTGCCAGATCATGGCGCGCGACAGCGGCTGCACGGTGATCTCGATCTCTTACCGGCTGGCACCCGAACACCCCTTTCCCGCCGGGCTGGAGGATTGCCGCGCGGCGCTGGACCAGTTTCGCGACCGCTATCCCGACCGCCCCTTCGTGCTGTCCGGGGCCTCTGCCGGGGGCAACCTGGCGCTGGCCCTGGCCTTCGACGCCCCCGTTCAGGGCCTTGTCCTGTTCTATGGCGTCTTCGGCGACGATTTCGAAACCCCCAGCTATCGCCGCTATGCCGAGGGGTTCGGCCTGACCCGCGCCCGGATGCAGGAGTTGTTCTCGCTCTACGACCCGCAGGGCGCCCATGCCACCGACCCGCGCCTGTGCCCGCTCAAGGCGAGTGACGGCCAGTTGCGCCTGCTGCCGCCCAGCTGCCTGATCGCCGCCGGGATCGACGTGCTGCGCGATGACACGACCACGCTGGCCGAACGGCTGACCCTGCTTTCCATCCCCCACAACCTGCACGTCGAACCCGGCGTGACACATGGTTTCATCAACCGCGGGCGCCTTGTGCCCGCCGCCGACGCCTGCCTGACGCGGGCGGCGCGCTTTCTTGCCGATCCGGAGCAGCCATGAAAATCGAGACGATCACCGCCAGGACCTTCCGCCACAAGACCAGCATGGTCCGCGACAGTGACGGCCACGGCCACCCCGGACCCGAAAGCGACACCACCTCGGGCCTGCTGACCATCACCACCGATGACGGCCACCAGGGCCATGTCGTCACCAGGCCGCAGGACATAGCAAAACCGCTGCTTGACCGTTTCGTGCGGCCCAACCTGATCGGACAGGACCCGCTCTGCACCGAACAGCTCTGGTACAAGGTCTACAAGTGGCAGCGGCTGGGGGGCGGGTTGTTGACCGACCGCGTGCTGGCAGCGGTCGACCTCGCGCTTTGGGATCTCAAGGGCAAGGTATCGGGCCAGCCGGTCTGGAAGCTGCTGGGCGGCGCGCGGCCCAGGATCCTCGCCTATGGCTCGACCATGTGCGGCGACGACCTGGAAAACGGGCTGGCAACGCCCGAGGATTACGCCCGCTTTGCCGACTGGATGGTGAATACCCGCGGCTACAAGGCGGTCAAGCTGCATGGCTGGATGCCCCCAATGCCCGGCGCGCCCGATCCGAAAAAGGACTACCAGGCCTGCGCCGCCGTGCGCGAGGCGGTGGGACCGGATGTTCCCCTGATGCTGGACCCCCATCACTTCTATTCGCGAACAGAGGTCCTCTGGCTGGCCAACAAGCTGGCAGAGCTCGATTTTCGCTGGATGGAAGAGCCGATGGAAGAGGCATCCATGTCCTCTTACAAGTGGCTGACGCAGAACACGCCCCTGAACATTCTCGGCCCCGAGACCATGACCGGCAAGCACTGGACCCGCGCCGAATGGGTCAAGCACGATGCCTGCGACATCGTCCGCGCCGGCGTCTGGGACGTGGGCGGGATCAGCCCGGCGATGAAGATCGCCAACATGGCAGAGTGTTTCCACATGTCGACCGAGATGCACGGCACCGGCGCCGGCAACCTGTCGGTCGCGCTGGCGATCCACAATACCAGCTTCTATGAACGCGGGCTGCTGCATCCGTTCATCGACTACGACGAGCCCAAGGAATACCAGAACCGCATCGACGACGAGATGGACGCCGAGGGCTATGTCCACGGGCGCGAGGATCCGGGCCTGGGTCAGGATCTGAACATGGATTACATCGAGGGGAACCTCGTGAATGCCTGACACCCGCATCGCCGAGCTTCGCGTCACCCCGATCGCATTCTACGACCCGCCGCTCCTGAACAACGCGGGCTGTCACCAGCCCTTTGCCCTGCGCTCGATCATCGAGGTCGAAACCGAAGGCGGCGTGATCGGCCTTGGCGAAAGCTATGGCACCCGTGCCGTGCTGGACGGGCTGGCGGCGTTGGCCCCCTTGCTGCCTGGTCTGGAGGTGACCGACCTGAACGGCCTCTGGGCGCACGCCCGGCAGGCCGTGAGAGGCGGCCAGGAGGGCTATTCCGGCGATGAACGGCTTTTGCCGCGCGTCGTCGGCGCGGTCGAGGTCGCCCTGTGGGACGCGCTGGGGAAAACCACCGGGCGGCGGGTCTGCGACCTGCTGGGCGGGCAGGTGCGGGACGAAGTACCCTTTTCGGCCTACCTCTTTTACAAGTTCGCCGGCCATTCCGGCGCCGATCCCGACGATTGGGGAGAGGTGCTGACACCGGAACAGCTTGTCGATGAGGCGCGCCGTTTCAAGGAATTGCATGGTTTCGACGCCATCAAGCTCAAGGCCGGCATCCTGCCGCCCGAGGAGGAAATCGAAGGCTTGCGCGCCCTGCGCGCCGCCTTCCCCGAGGCGCCGCTGCGGATCGACCCGAACGGCGGCTGGACGGTCGAGACCACCCTGCGGCTCTTGCCCCAACTCGAGGGGCTGATCGAGTACCTGGAGGATCCGACCGTCGGGATCGAGGGCAACGCGCGCGTGCAGGCCGCCACGGATATTCCGCTGGCGACCAACATGTATGTCGTCCATCCCAGCCACCTGCCCGCCAACATGGCGCAGGACGCCTTTCGCGCGATCCTCAGCGATCACCATTACTGGGGCGGGTTGCAGGCCAGCCGCGAGCTGGCGAAGATCTGCGAAATCTGGGGGCTGGGCCTGTCGATGCATTCGAACTCTCACCTGGGCATCAGCCTGGCGGCGATGACCCACCTCGCCGCAGCCACCCCGAACCTGACCTATGATTGCGACACGCATTCGCCCTGGCAGACGGACGAGGTGATCGAGGGTGGCAAGCTGGCCTTTCGCAACGGGCGGCTGCGCGTCCCCGATGGCCCCGGCCTTGGCGTCACGCTGGACCGGACCGCTTTGGCCCGCCTGCACCAGAATTACCTGGACGCCGGGATCACCGAACGCGACGATGCCACCGAGATGCGCAAGCACTGGCCGGACTGGCAATTCGGTCGGCCAAAGTTCTGAGTCCGGGCCGGCCGAAACACGCCACTCACATTTTTTTCATTCTGCAGGTTTCGCCGAATCGCCTTTTAGGCGACTCTAGTGGTTGATTTTCAATCGGAGTTGATCATGCGGCGTCCTGGAATTTTCGCTTTGGTTCTGTGCCTGTGCCAGGTTCTGGCCCCCCTGACCGCCGCCCAGCAGGCGGCCGATCCGGTATATGACCTGGGAGGGACCGCCAAACCCGCGGACCTGCCCCTGCCCGGCAGCCTGCCGCTGATCGACTACGAAAAGGTCCTCTTTCCCTGGATCGCCCGTCGCGAATACGTCGGGCTGAACTGGAAGCGAGACAAGCGGTGGCGCGACACCGGGCCCTTTGTCTTCAACATGAGCTTTGGCATCCACCCGGCGGTGCGCATGTACTACTCGCCCGAGCTCATCACCTGGCTGGAAGGCGGACGGACCGGGGCCATTCCGGACGGCGCCATCGTCATCAAGGAGATGGTGACCCCACCCGCCGCCCGCTACAACGAGTACCGCGCCGCGCTGGTGGCGCAGTACCCGGACGATCCCGCCAAGGTCGACGCCGAACTGACCGATTACGCCTATGACACCGGCGGCCTGAACTGGACCGTCATGGTCAAGGACAGCTCCCTGTCGCACGGCGGCTGGTTCTTTGCCTCGGTCTATTTCGCAGACAAGGACGACATGGCCGCGCGCAAGCCCGTGATCGACAGTTTTGAACCGCCCTACAGCCCGCCCCTCGGCGCCGGGGGCGACGGGATGTGCATGCGCTGCCATGCCTCCGCCGCCGAGGAGCTGATCTTTTCCGCGCTGGAAAACGTCGAGGGCTATCCCGACGATCCGCTGATCTTTCGTGTCGATGATAGCTGGCGCGACCTGCCCAAGCCGCAGAAACCGGCCTTTGGGGCCGACCTGTCGGCAATGATCACGTCCTACCTGAGTGACGCCCATGATCCGGGCGCGATGCGCGCCGCGCATGTGGCGGCGGCCAAGGCCTCGCCGGTCGAGGTAAACAAAGAATTCACCGCCATGTTCCCGCCCACAGACGGGATCGACATCGCGCGGGCGCAGTTGCAGACCCTGCCCAGCGAATGGCTGGACCACGTCCCTGCCCGCCCGAACGACACCCAGCATTTCCTGACCTCGGACAATTGCGTCGGTTGCCACGGCGGTCTCGGCGGGGCGCCCTCGGGCGTGACCATGTTCATCAAGACCGGGTCGGAATATGGCAAGGGCTACAACATCTCGGAATACGGCGAATGGCGCTGGTCACCGATGGGCCTCGCCGGGCGTGACCCGATCTTCTACGCCCAGTTGGAATCCGAATTCGCCCTGTTGAAACAGGCCGGCGCGGGCGAACTGTCGGATAACCTTGGCACCACCTGCCTGTCCTGCCACGGCGCGATGGGCCAGCGACAGCTGGAAATCGACGCCCATGACAACCCCGATCTGGGGCTGGACGGCAATGTCTTCAAACCCGACTACGCGCTGCTGCACACACCCCTGACGACCGAGCAAAAGGACAAGCAGATCGCCGACGGGACCTATGAGTATCACGTCTATGGCAACCTGGCGCGCGAGGGTATTTCCTGTTCGGTTTGCCACCACATCGCCCCCCCGGAACGGGCCGAGGGACAGCCGGACTACAACCCCCTGGACACCTACCTGATGAACGGCACAACCGGCGTTTTCCGCATGACCCCGGCGGACAAGCTGATCGGCCCCTTTGCCGATGTCCGCCAGAAGCCGATGGAAAACGCGATGGGCATCACCCCGGTGCATGACGACTACATCAAGGACAGCGAGATGTGCGGCGCCTGCCACACCATCAACCTGCCCAACGTGGACGCCCCCACCGATGCCCCTCTGCCCGGGTTCACCGCCGCCGAACAGGCGGTTCTGAACAAGGCCGCGCAGAACGCCGTCAGCTTTCTGTCCGATCAATACGGCGCCACCTACCGCGAACCGCTGGTCAAGTTCCAGCACTCGGTCGAACAGGCCACCTTCCTCGAATGGAAGAACAGCCAATACGCCGACGCGGGCACAGCCCGGTCCTGCCAAGATTGCCACATGAAGGGCAATTTCGAAACGCTGGACGGCAAGATCAAGATCGACGGCCTCACCACGCAGATCGCCTCGATCCAGGACACGAACCTGCCCGACGTGCCGCATGCCCTGCCGCAGGACGAGATCGAGGTGCCCTTCCGCGACAATTTCAAGCGCCACAGTTTCGTGGGGCTCAACGCCTTCATGGTCGCCATGCTATCGCAGTTCGACGAGGAAATGGGGCTGGGGCCGAAAGACCCCATGACCTACGCCACGAACGGCGCCCGGTTGTCGATGGACACGATGGCCCTGCAGGCGCGGGACGAAACGGCGGATGTGAAGATCCAGAGCCTGACCGGCAGCGGCGGCACCCTGACGGCACTTGTCACCGTCGACAACAAGACCGGGCACCGCCTGCCCTCGGGCGTCGGTTTCCGCCGCGCCTTCCTCGAGCTCCGCGTGACCGATGCCACGGGCAAACAAGTCTGGTGTTCGGGGTGCACAAATGGCGCCGGAGTCATCATCGGGCCGGACGGCGATCCACTGAATACAGAGTTCCTGGATTTTGTCCCGGAGGGCGCGACAGAGGCTTTGTATCAACCGCATCACGACCTGATCGACGACCAGACACAGGTGCAGATCTACGAAGAGTTGACCCAGAACGCGAACAAGCAGTTCACCACCAGCTTTGTCCACCGGGTCTATCACCCCAAGGACAACCGCCTGCTGCCCTGGGGCGCCGCGAAACCGGGGACAGAGGCCTTTGAGAAACGGTTCGGAACGTCAGACGTGACTGCCGCCTTCATGAAGGCCACGATGCCCGAAGGCCGCGCAGCAGAGGACCCGGGCGTGATGGCGGGCAAGGACGAGCTGACCTACAAGATCGCCCTGCCCGATGGTGTTGACCCCAAGAGCGTGACCGTACATGCCACGCTCTATTCGCAGGCGATCCCGCCCTACTACCTCAAGCAGCGCTTCGAGACCGCCCCAGACGGGCCGGCGACGCAGCGACTGTATTACCTTGCCAGCCGGCTCAAGACCGAGGGCACGCTGATCGAGAACTGGAAACTGAAGATCCAGGGCGACACGGCGCAACTGCCCTGACGCCCGGTTCCGCCGGGCGGATCTTTGGGCCATGATGAAAGAACCCCGGCCGGGATGCTGGCCGGGGCCGTGGTCATGGATGGATTGGCACATTGGATTTCAAGAACTTCGGGGGGCTGGCCGCCCTTCTGGCCGTGATCTGGGGCGTGGAGGCAGTCAACCTGCTGACCGGCTACGCTCTTAATGGCTGGCTGGGCCTCAAACCAAGGTCGCTGGGCGGGCTGGACGGCATCGTCTTCATGCCGCTGCTGCACGGCTCCCTCACCCATGCAGCGGCCAATACCGCGCCGCTGGCGGTGCTGGGCGCGCTTCTGATCTTGACGGCCCGTTCGGTGGCGCTCATGGCTTCGCTGCTCATCGTCCTCCTTGGCGGCCTGGGCGTCTGGGTATTCGGCACCGCGGCGATCCATGTCGGCGCCTCGGGGCTGATATTCGGCTGGTTCGGCTTTCTCGTGGCGCGTGGACTTGTCGAAAGACGCCTTGTGCCGTTGCTGGTGGCGGTCGGCGTTGCCGTGATCTATGGCACGATGGCCTGGGGCGTTCTGCCGGGACAGCCCGGAGTCAGCTGGGAATCCCATTTCTTCGGCGCGCTGGCCGGAGTCGTCGCAGCAAGGGCCTTGCGCGGGACGGGCTGAACGGGCGGCGGGCACGGCAAGACGGAATTTGGCCGACCCGCATGTTTTGAAACTGCAATCTGTCCGGCGATGGACGGACCCCAAAAGTCTCGCCAGTCAAATAGTGTATTCCGGGCACCACATTTAGCGTCTATACGCAGCCCTCTGGAATCGAAGACCTGCCATGTCTATATCAGAATTGCCTGAGACATCGTGAACATGTTTCACAAATTTATAACAGGAACCAGTTGACCCTGGGTATTGTAGAAGTGGCGAGGGGCCTATGTCAGACGCATCCACACCAAAGGCAAAAAAGATTACGACTGCCCAGGAATTTGTCTCGCAAAATGCGCAGACCAGGCAGACAGAGGTCGCGAAGGCCAAGGATGAGCCTTCTGGTGCGGAGCGCTCCTTTGCAGCCATCCAGGACAACACTTTCTACAAGATCATGCTTGACGAAGGCCTGGCGCCACAAGACAAGCTGGCGCGGGTAACACAGGCACTGACCTTCACCGACGATCGGTCCGAAGCGCGCGAAAACTTGAATGAATTCAATGCCTTCAAAGAATATCTCCAGTTCGAACGCAAGCGCATGGCGCAGGAAATCATCGCGCTCACCGACACCGAGGCTTTCGGCGAACTGAAGGACGTCTTCGAACAGATCAATACCGCCCTTTTGACATTCGAAGACCAGATCGCGCCGCTGACGGATATCGTCGATGCGGTTTACACGTTGCGCATGAACGGAGTGACTTACGACATCTTCGAGGAATTGTTGCGCGAACGCGAACTGGAAAAGGAGCGCACAACCAAAAAGGCAGACCTCAAGCAAACGCTGAGCCAGTTGGAGTCCAAAGTCCGTGGATTGAAGACTGACAATGGCATGCTGCGCGAGGACAAGGGTTTTTTCGGACTTGGCGGCACCAAGAAAAGCGCGCTGGAAAAGATTGCAGCCAACGACGCGCTGATCGACGAACATACCGACGCGATGCAAAGCCTGCACGACGAGATCAAGATACTGGAGACGCAGGGCCCGGCCAATTCGGAATTCGCGGAATTCGCCGCGGAAAAGGAGAAACTGCGCGAACTCCTGGACATCACTTCGGATGAACACAAGGCCCGGCAAGAGGCGCTGGTCGGCTCGGCCCAGGATTTCATCGACACCACCGAAAACAGGGTGTCCTCGGTTCTGGGGCATTTCACCAAGATGAACGGCCAGATCGACAACCTCGACGAGGCCAATTTCACCATGCGCTCGATGTACGCGATCCTGTCCGACGCGACCAAGCAGGTCGATGGCGCCAACGAAACCCGCCGGCAGCAAATCCGCTCTGCCATCGACGCCGCGGAAAGCGATCTGGAACGTCTGGGACAGGAACGGCTGGAACGCGACATCAACGACTACATCTCGAACCTCGGTCGCTCGAACGTGGACACCACTTCGGTCCTGGCTGAACTGACCGCGTCGGGACACCGGATACACTCGATGAAGGATGCGAACGCGCAGCAGGTGGCCAAGACCCGGCAACTCCACACCTCTGGTGTCGCGGGCGTCGCAGACCAGCTTTCGACGGTTCTGCAGGCGGTTTCGGCTGCGGCGCTTGGTGAAAGCTCGGAGGCTGCCAAGATGTCGCTCGAACGGATGAACCGCACGACGTCCGAGCTTGGCCAGCGTGAGGTGATCCGCGTCGCCCTAGGGACGAAAGAGATCAACCAGGACCTGACGAATGCCCTGTCCGAACTCTCGGAATACGGCGAGACGATCAAGGCCGCGACCCATATCACCCGAGAAGGGCTGACCGAGACCAAGGACCTCCTGGCCCAGATCGAACGGCAGACCGCCGAGACGCAGGCCGCGGTCAAGGAATCCCTGTCGGTGGCGGCAGACGTGGCCGGCGGCAAGGGCGGCACGCGCAGCCCTTCGCCGGCAGACGTCGCGCAAGAAGCCGAAGAGCGGAACGCACCGCCCAACCCCTTTGGACTGGGCAAGTCCTGACCTGTTCCGCATCCCGCCCTGGTCTGCCCCTCGTCATCTGTCCTGCCGGAGCCGAGCATGCCTGACACCGTCAAAGATTTCCTGATCCGCGGCGCCGATCTGCTTGGCCGCCGCAGGAATTTCCGCCTGGTCGGGCGCGGTTCCGAACTGCGCCAGATCTGCGGGATGCTCATGCGAAAACATGCATCCAACGTGCTGATGGTCGGGCCTGGCGGCGTGGGCGCCTCGTCGATCTGCCTGGGGCTCGAGGCCGCCAAGGCCGATGCCTCCTTGCCGTTCGACATCCTGTCCAAGCGGTTTTTCTGGCTCGATACGGACGGCCTGTTTTCCTCGGGGTCGCACGCACGCATCACTGAAGGCTTCGACAAGCTGCGGCGCACCCTGCTGCGTACGGCGCAATCGGTCCTGGTCATCGACGATTTCCGCGATTTCATCGACGCCGCCCGCAACAACGGCTGCACCCATCTGATCAACGCCATCATGCGCGATGTGATGCAGGGACGCTATCAGAGCATTCTTGAGGCACGGGACGAAGACCTTGAAATCGTCCTCAAGTGCCATTCGAACATGCGCGAAGTCTTTACCCTGATGGAGGTACGGGAACCCGCCGGCGACGCACTGCGCGAGATCATTCGCGTCGGATCCGAACGGTTGACCGCGCACCACCGCGTGCCGGTGTCCGAAGATGCCATAACCGCCGCGCTTGACCTGACGGCCAAGTACCACGTTTCCGACCTGTCTCTGTCGCGCGCCCAACCCGAACGGACACTCAACCTGATCGACCGCGCCCTGACCGCTTATCGCCAGTCGGCCCATGACACGCCGCCGCATCTGGCCAGGCTGCAGGCCACTCTCTCGGAGCTTGACACCGCGCTGGCCAAGGGGGCAACGCCCCAACTCCAGGCGCAGCGCGCCACTCTTGTCGCTACGCAGGCAGAGGCCAGGGCCGACTGGACCGCCAAGATCGACAAACTGTCTGCGCTGCGGCGCGCCCAGAAGTCCGGCGAGGAACTCTTGCTGGCTCTCGAGGAACAGCTTTCGGAGGAACGCGCACGAGCCGAAAAATCTCCTGAACCCGTTGCTGCAGAGCCGCCCGCCTTTTCCGCCCGGCTGACCGGAGCAGGCTTCGGGTCACGCGAAGAGGCACGCATTCAAGGAGAAATCCGCGAAGCCTCCCAAGCGATCGAAGGCAATAAATCCGCCTTCGAGGCGCTGGAAGCCGAAATGAACGCCGGACTCGAGCTATCGGCACAGGCCGTGACACTGGAGTTTTCAGCGATTTCGGGCATCCCCGCGGACAAGCTCAATCAGGACGAACGTGAAAAACTGCTGTCCCTCGACGCCACCCTGAAAGCCCGGGTCTTTGGCCAGGATCACGCGGTCGACACGCTTGTCGGTGCCGTTCTGATGGCCAATGCCGGGCTCAAGGAGCCGGACAAGCCACAAGGCTCGTTCATGTTCTGCGGCCCCTCGGGCGTCGGCAAGACCGAAATCGCCAAGGCGATGGCGATGGCTCTGAAGGACAGCGAAAAGGCCATGCTGCGCTTCGACATGTCCGAATACATGGAAAAGCACGCCCTCGCCAAGCTGATCGGGGCCCCTCCGGGCTACGAGGGATACGAGGCCGGGGGCATCCTGACCAACTCGGTGCGCCGGAATCCGCATGCGATCATCCTCTTCGACGAGATCGAGAAGGCGCATCCCGACGTCTTCAATGTCTTCCTGCAGGTGTTGGACGATGGCCGCCTGACGGACAACCGCGGGTTGACCGTCAGCTTTGCGAACACGCTGATCCTGATGACGACAAACATCGGCCAACCGTACTTTCTGGATCAGACCCTGACCTACGAAAGCGCCATGTCCGAAACGATGCTGGAGCTGGAAAAGACCTTTCGCCCGGAATTCCTCAACCGTTTCAACGGGCGCCAGAACATCATCGGGTTCAAGGCCTTGCCGTTGGCATTGATCGAAAAGATCGCCGCACGTGAGATCTCCAAGGTCAATACGCGCATCCAGTCCTCTGGCCATGCAGTCTCAATCAAGATGGCGCCCGAGCAGGTCTCGGCCCTGTGCGCCGATCAGTACAACCCTGTCCACGGCGCGCGTGGCATCCCCGGTTTTTTTGCGTCCCAAGTCTATCCGCAAGTGGCCCGCAAGATCCTGTCGAGTCCCGACACCGAAGGCACGCTCGTCATCGGTTATTCTGCGGAAGACGGCGGCCGCGTGGAGCTGACATATGGCTGACGACGATCCGGTAACCCGTGCAGAGCAACTGATCCGCGAACGCAAAGCGGAAAAAGCCGCGCAGCAAGACCGTGGGACGCGGGGTCTTGGCCCCATCGGCGTATTCCTGGATCGTTTCATCGGCACGGCACGGATCGTCTGGCAACGCTACCTTCGACCGACTTGGCACGTCTTCAACCGTCCGTTCCGCTGGTATTGGCGCCTGTGCCGCTGGATGTTCCGAAAGTTCTCTTTCCGAGGCGAGCAATACAGCAAGCCGCGCGGCGCCGCGGCCTTTGTCGCCTTGTCGCTGTTCACGATCTTCCTGGGGTTTCACCTGGTCGTGCATGCTATTCCCATAGGCGCACGCCTGGCCTATGACGCGGCCGCAATCACGCTGTTTTCGCGCGAAGAGGTGCTGATCTTCAGCCAGCCCGACCCTGTCGAGGGCCGCCCGGGTGAATTGACCGTCTATGCCTGCCGCAAGTACCCCTGCGAGGCGCAATTCGACTCGGTCGAGTTTCGGATGCGAGACAGCCTCTTTCTGGATGTCCGGTCGTACCTCAAGTACTTCCAGCCACATGACCCCGGCGAACTGGCCGGTGCCTTCGTATCCGAGGAAAACGGGTGCAAGGTCAGGTACTACGGGCGGCGCGTCAAATCGCTTGATATCTACCCGATGATTTTTCGGGCCGTCTGCCAGCCCATCAACGGGACAAACGCTACGGACGTCCTGGACGGGCTGGCCTCTGCGCGCCTGCGCTGAACCACGCGGCGGAATTGTCCTGAATTGGCCATCTTCCACCTCTCTTGCCGCTCCAGCGGGCGCAACAGGTTTCAATCGGATACCTGGCAAGCGACTGCGCTTAGCCCGGACGCCGTGATCACCCCTGCAGTGGGCACCCAGGGGCCGCCTCGCGGACCAACAGCCCCCTGGGATCGGCGGCAAGCGGCTCGTACCAGCGTTCGTTCGGCGTCCCGCCTTCGAGAGTGTTCAACGCCTCGATTAGCTCTTCAGGACCATAGCCGTGTGACGTCAATTGGCGGACCGCCTTCTCGAACCCGGCGCGCGTAATCGCGGCGCCTTCGTCCTGACTGTGCAGCAAGGCAAAGCACAACACTTTGTCGCTATCCCAGGTCAAGACGTATCGGACCTTGTCCTGAGCCGGGTCAGACGCGGGACTGAACCACAAGGCGCGGCGCCCGATCCCCGGACGCAGTTGATGGCCGACATATTCCGCCACTTTGGTGTTCGTGGCCATGCCGGCGATGACTTGCCGGGGCGTCTCCGTCAGGTCAAGCGGGTACCATGCCTGGTCAACATGCGGGCGGTTGCCGCGAAACGTCCACGGCGGAGACTTGTCGCTGTAGATCACCAAACCCGGCGGGGTCATGTCCACACGCCCGGACCTGGCACAGGCCGTATCCGGGCGTTGAGCTACCAGGGTCACCGCCCCCCAGGGACCAAGAAGAGACTGCGTTTGCACCTGGAGATGCCGGGGCGTGCTTCCCGGCAATCCGGGCTCCAGCAATCTGGCCAGCTCATCCACCCCTGTTGTCCCGGCCAAGGTCACCCAGGCACAGCCCCGCGACCCAAGCAAGAGAACTTCCGAGGCTTTGGGATCGTCGAAAATGGCAACCACGGTCCGACGCGTCTGGTAAGGAAAGTCCAGCCAAAACGGTGCCGCTTCGCCCGGTTTTGCCGAAGTGGCCAGGACGGTGGCGAGGCGCTCAAGCAAAGCGGCATTAAGCGGGTCTACGCCGGGCCGTGCCCGCGTCACCAAGGGCCGAAAGCTCGGGTCCGCGGTCGTGGCAATCGCCAGTGAACCGCAGGGATCGTCGATGATGCGCGCCCCCGTCGCCAGCGGGCCTGACAGGGAAAGCCTCGCAGCGCAGGCTTTTAGCCCGGCCTCGCTGAACCATGTCAGGGTGGAAAGCCGATGTTCATCTGCCAGCGCAGTCGCCTCGACAGACCGGGAACGATTGCCGGCGATCACCGCCAGCTCTCCCTGACCTGACACAAGAGCGGTCTTACCCGCCGCATCGTGAATCGCCCAGTCACAGGGCGCCTTGCCCGACAACAACCAGTCAGCCAAGCCGCCGATGACCTCGGCCTCCGGGTCAAGCCTGGCACGACAGAGGAACTCCTGATCGGTGACGCCCCCCCAGAGCTCCTGCACCGGATCCGACTTTGCCTGTTGGGCAATAACAAGGTTTGGCACTGTCGGGCTTCGCCCGGGGCGCAGGTGCAGCGCATGGTAGTCCGGTTTCGCGCGCACGGTGCGCACTGCATACCCCAGGTGGCGCCTTGCGGTGTCACAGCTGCGACCGGCCAGGCTGACCAAGACCTGCTCTCCTTGGCGGGTCACGTCCAAAGGCCCCGGTTGCCCCAAATCCAGGCTCAGACTGGTCGGTGACGCACGACTACAGGCGGCAAAGACCCCAGCTTCGGGACCGATAAAGGCCCGCAGGTCTTTACCACGTTCCAGCACGCCCAACAGAAACCCGGCAACCCAGTCGACCTCACCCGCAGGGACTTGCTCCGGCCAAGCCTCCGGCGTCACCAGCAATCGCGAGTCTCCTTGCGCGGGCTGAACCCACCCCCGCACCAGCAGGTCCGCCGCCTGGTCAAGAATGACAAGCGGCCCCGACGAACGGGCAATATGGCTTTGGTCGGGAACAGACGCGTCGGCGTTGTTCTCAAGGTATTTCGCGATCCGGTGCAGATCATCTTCCGGACTCACGGGATCTGTTCCGAGATAGGCAAACCGGCGAATGACCTCCTGTTGCCCCGGCACGTTCAGATGCCTGCCGTCAAAGAAAACGCCCTGTCGTGCCCCAACCGTCAGAAACGCGCCACGCGGCTTGAAATCTGCCACCCCGGGAAGGTCGACCAGCAGAAGCTGGTGGTCGGCGTCTTCAAGGTCGGCCCCGACAAAGCCGCCAAGACGCTCGACCGTCAGATCCGGCGCTTGCCGCCAGATCAGCCGCTCGGCCCCGACCGGCGGGCGGCTGGCGGCTATCAGTGTGCCATCCCCTGTCGCCACGACCTCGAAGGTCCCGATCCCGGCGTCAAGCGCCGGGCCCGACATCTGCGCCAGTCGTGCGGCACGGTCGGCGGCACCCGCGGCAATGTCTTCGGCCGGGCCCGACATGGTCACTTGCGCCGCCCCCCGGAATGACACGACGACGGCCTCTGGCATTTCAGTGGCCAGAAAGACCAGTCCCGGGCTGACCGGGTGACAGGATACGGCGGACACCGACGCCCCGAAACGATCCAACCCCGCCACGGTCATCGCCCCCAGCTCCACAGGGATGCGGCAAGGAGTTTCGAATGTCATTGCGGGGGCGAGATCGGCATCAAGACGGTTCAGCACCGACAGAAGATCGCGTTCAGGCTCCCCTTCCAGCGAAAAGAGAACGGGCGCCCCAGAGGGCGCCCCGATCATCCAGAACTGGTGATCCGATGCCCCCCAATCGACGCCATCGGCCATGAGGCTCTGCCGTGCGGTTCGAATGAAAGGAGACGGCAACGATGTCTCGGACACGTGAAAGGCAGGACCGTTTTCGCCATTGGCAAAGACCGCCTGATGACGGGTCAGGGACGCGCCGCCGACAGGGAAGGCCAGCAGCACCGGCGCGACCGGCTCTGCCCATTCGCCCCCCACCAGCGGCGTCACGGAAAACGCCGCCCCGCGGGCCGCGATCCGCCCCAGAAGCACCGAGCGCATCGCCCCTTCGACCTCGGAAAGGTCACCGGTGACCTGCGTCAACGGCAGGACACCGAGAGAGCGCAGGTCCGTACCGCTGGCAGACCGCGCATAGACCTTGCCTTGGGGCAACTCTCCCGCCGCGATGGCACCGCCCGCAACCCCAAGGCTGAACCGGGCAAGACACAGGGCGTCTGCGCAGTCCGCGAAATGGACCCTTGCAAGCCCTGCCGACAAGCCGTCTACATGGTCGGGATACTGGCGTGGCGCGTCCTCCAGCACCACGATCCGCACTCCCTGCCCGTCCTGCGGCGCCAAGACCGCCATGCCGTCACCGTGCGACGTCACACCGACAAGCTGGCGGCAATCGGGCCGGCAATAAAGCGTCGCGTCCGGAATCCGATCGTCGCCCGCCACCTTGGCCAGCTCCAGCAAGGCACGTTGTACCCCGTCCCTCACCGCGCGCGCTCTCGGCTCTTCCAGCTGGTCGAACAGGCGCGTGTCCAGTCGCAGGCTCGCATTGCCTCCGAACAGGTCGAACTGCCGGTAGGAAATGCGGACCGGCGGCGGCGATACCGGAGAGGCCACCTGCGCGTGGCGGCTGCGTTGCAACATGCTCTTGATCTCGGGGCCGGGCGATTTTCGATCCGGGTACTCGATCCAAATCTGCGGTCCCCCAGACCCGTCGACAAGGTTGATGCTGCGCCGTTCGACCGTCGGGCAGGCGGTCTGATCCGGTTGATCGATGACACCGACCACCAGGTCGACCATCATCCGTTTTTCCTCCTCGGTCAGGGGGCGACTGACCTCGGCGGAAACCTCACCCAGCACGCAGTTCAGCGGCTCTGGCACCGTCGGATCGGAGTTTGGCAGGTGAAAGCCCGCAACCCAGGCCAGTTTTCCGCCCGGCCGTGTCACCTGAAGGACGACAAGCCCAACCGGATCGATATGTGTCGGAGCCGTGCCGGGGGTGACGACAGACAGGTCATCCCGCTGTCCGATCCGGTCGCGCAAGGCCTCGACCAGCGCGCCTTTCATCGCATCGCGAACCGGGGCGGGCGTTGTTACGCGCGGGGCCGTCTCGCTCAGCGCCAGCAGATCCAGCGGCTGATCAGCACCCAGGCGATAGAGCAGCCCCACCCCGGACGCCTTGCGGGCGGCGGCGATGCGCCAGGTCACCGCCTGCGGATCATCGCAGGGCGCGGCCGTCTGCGCCGGCAAAAGCTGGGCCGACGGCCAGTTGGCAAGCGCGCCGCGCACCTGCGGCGCGGTCGCAAGCGCCCCGTCGAGATCGAGGCAGGCCCAGCGTCCATCGTCGGCGATGACATGCGCTGGCCCGTCCCGGGTCAGGCGCAGAACGCGGGCGCCGGGCTGCGCCCAGGGGTCGCCGGTTGGCAACCTATCGTTCAGCCTGTCCGGGCTTTCCTCTGCCAACCGGGCAAAGATCGAAACCACACTCTCCATACCCGCCCCGCGCGGCTCTTGCAGGACCAGGGGCAAGGTGACGGCGGTTTGCCCGCCCAGAGCAAGCCGCACCAGTTCGGCGGCACAGGCCCCGCCGGGGCCGCACAGCTGCTGGCGCACTTCGGCAACCGGCGGCTCGTTGCGCAGCAGCGTCAGGCGACGCGCCCCGGTTTCCAAAAGGTAGCGCACGGCCGCCGCGATGTTGCGATCATTGGCGAATGCGCCGTCAAGCTCGACCGAACGGCTCTTGCCGTCGCTCAGGAAATACACGATGCGCCCGTTGCCCTCGTGACGCGGCAACGGCGTTTGCCAGGCCTTGTCGACCTCGACACCGGGGATCGTGACCGCGCTGCCGGTGATCGTCGGCGCGGGGGCGTCGGACGTATCCAGCTCTTTCGCAAGCGCCGGCCAAGCATGGCGCGGCGGCGGTGTCGCTGCAAACCGCGCGATGGCGCCGATCTCATCGACCCCATCCTTGCCAGGCATGAACCTGTGAAACAGCAGTGCGTCACCGGTCGTTTCCGCAAGATACAGGCTGCGGGCAACAGCTGCGCCGCCGCGATCGACAGTGACCCATTCAAACAGCTCAGGCCCGCTCTTGTCCGGGCTTTCGAGCATATCCCCGGCCAGCGCCAGCAAGGCCCCCTCCCGTTGCAGCGCCAATGCAAGACCCGTGATTTCCGTCACCTGCGGGTCAGGGCCGAAGTATTCGGGAACCGACAATAGTTCCGGCGTCTGGCATTTCCGGAACGCGGACGTCCTGACGCCGACAGCCTGATCTGTCACGAAACGCACCCGTACGCCGGGCGCAGCACCGCCCCGGAAGTTCCTGACCTCTAGTACGTAACTGGGGTCTCGTCCGGAAGTTTCCCAGACAACACGTGAATAGCGGCCGTCGGCGTCATCGTTACTGGCAATCAGATTTCCATCGGGCGTGTAGACACATATGTAGGGATCGGCTCTCACTGCGAATTCGGACAAAGAAACCTGGACACGATGACTTCCGCGGGGAACATCAAGGTCAACCCAAAGCGACTCTTCACCTGTTTCCTGGACGGCAGCTTCGGGGGCATCAGCGGTCAAGCCAGCATGCCGCTTCTCTCCGATCACCATTTCTTTTCCGACCGCTCTCCGAATGACCATTCGCCCGGGCACACCATTGGCATCACCGATGGCATAGGCCCAGGCACTGATGGCCGGGTCGTAGTCGACGATCCGCACCTTGTGATAGGTCTCGGGCGACTGCGGGATCCGGTCATAGAGTTCCAGCGCCACGTCCCGTTCCAGCATCGCGGTGCCCGGTCGACGCAATACCTCTGCAAGCGCTTCCCAACGCTCGCCCGTCCAGCGGTACGGCCACAAGCCCGTAGGCCGTTCCACGAGCATCCGGGCGTCATCCAGCACCTCGACCGCCCGCACGTCCTTCGTCAGAACGCCGACCGCCGCCGTCGCCCGGGCGTCGTCCATCCGGTTCCCCGCCTGGCGGATCGTCCAGGCAGCGTGTTCGGAGCGCAGGGACCAAAGCCGCCCGCCCGAGGGGTGCGGCCCCTCCAGCGCCTCGATCTGCGCGGAAATCGACAACAGCCGCGCGCTCTTAAGACCGGAGGGGTCCGCCCGCCCGTAGACCCGCAGAAACCCGTTCATCATGTCGGACTGGGCGGGGACAAAATCCATGCCGGTGACAAAAGCCATTTCCGATGCGGTGACATGGAACCCACTTTCCACATGCGCCAGCGCCAATCGCGCCTTGTTCTCTGCGCCCGGCAGGACAAGGGGATAGTACCCGCCCGGCACGGCGCTCAGGGCGCGCGCGCTCTCTCCTGGCGCACAGCCCTCTCCCCCAAGATTGCCCGGTGCAAACCGGCCCGAGAGGCGGTCGTCGATCCAGACACCGCAACCGAACTCGGACTCAGGCCCAAAGCGCACGCCAGAGGTGCAGCCGGTCTCGCAAGGTATGATCGGAGGAATGGGTGTCGGCGTTGGCGGAACCGGGGTCGGCTCGGGGTCTTCGCCCCCGCAGCACCAGGGTGGCGGCGTCACCGGCGGGTCAATGGGCGGGTCCATCTTGGACACCCGCTCGAATCCCTTTTCGCCGCTCTTGGACAGGATCTCCGCCGTGGCGAGGCGCTTGCTCTCGGGGTCGAACCGCGCAAGCGTGCCCTCGTCGCAATTCCACAGCGCCCGCACCGATTGCAGGACCGTTTCAGGATTGTCGATGTCCCCTTTGCGCATCCCGGTCAGCCAGAAGATCTTGGACTTCATTTCTCCCCCGGGAACCGGGGCGGCGGAGGTACCACACGCGGCCTCCGGGTCCAGCGCGCCGCGCATGGCGATCAGCAATTCGTCCACCCGCTGAAACCCGATCATGCCACGCAGGCCGTGGTCGGCCTGTGCATCCACAATGCGGGCCCGCAGCATCAGCCGGCCGTAATCGCCGTCAGGCTCTTCGGGGCGCACGCCCATCTCGCTGATCAGCGCCCCATGAAAGCCAATGATATCCCGGCGCAATTCGGCATCCAGGTTCGACAGGCCCGACAGCGGGCGCCCATCCGGCCCGGTGATACGGCAGGGTTCATAGAACCCGCGACGGGCGACTTTATCGCCGCTGTACAGGTAGACGATATCGCCCCGACCGGCGGCACAGCCGCCACCTTCGGCGATGGTCCCGCCCTGCAACTGGCTGTAACCCGCTGGCAAGAGCGACAAGGTACGCCCCAGCGGTTTGCCGTCGGGGGCGAAATGGCCATCAGCAATTCGCGCCACAGCGACCTTCTCCTCGTCCGGCGTGCCGCGCGGACCGGTGCCGATCTGGACCAGTCCGGCAGCGTCGCCCTGCAACGGCAGGAACCACAGTTCGGCGGTCTTGACGCCCAGGATGCCGGGGGTTCCACCCGGGGGAACCACTGCCGGCACCCCCTGATCGGGGGCAGGCGCATCGGCAGAGTCGCCCAGACCATCGCCCGGGTCGCTCGCCCCTGTGCCCTCGGCGCTTTCGCCCATGTCGCCGTCACCATCGCCGCCCATGCCATCGCCACCGGACCCGAAATCGCCAAAGGGATTGATGGTCACATTGCCGCTCAGCAGTGCGGCCAGGGCCTTGTCCAGGTTTTCGAAATTCGGCGTCAGCAGATCCTTGATGAGATCGGCGATCTTGTCGGGGTTCAACGCGTCGAGGCCCGGAAAGACTACGGTCAGCCGCAGTCCCAGCACGCTGAGCCGCGTCCGCAGAAGGTTGGTGCGCGCCATCAGATCCGCGGCAAATGCATCGAAACCTGCCACGGACATGCTGGTCTTTGCCATCGCCTCGGGCCGTGAAAAACCGGACTGGGTGCGCACGGCGCCGTCGCCCTTGGCGAACCCGACATCGAACATCAGCGTGCTGTCGAGAATGCCCTCGTCCAGGTCCAGCAGGAAGGTCCCTGCGCCCACCGGCGCACGGAACACCTTGACGTCGCCATCGGCCTCGACCGTCAGGGTCCGGCCGTCCATCTTGAATTCCGATCGCATGGCAAAGATGTCGGACACAGCGCCGCCGATCTCGGCGCGCTGCTCGATCAGGGGGATACCGAGGTCCATCAAGCCCTCGTTGCTGCCCAGCGGGATGATGCTGAGCAGGGTCAAAGAGCCTTCGGTCTCGACCCTCAGTGGCCGTTCGATATCCACCGTCACGCTGCCGCGGTAATTCAGCAGGTAGCTGGCACTGCATTCGCCCACGGTGATGGCGGCAAAGATCGACAGCTTGGTGTCCTCGATGGCGCCCCCGTTCGGACAGATCGCAATCGGAGGTATCGGGATCGAAATGCCGTCGGGAAAGGCAATTGCGAACCGGTTGGGACCTTCGACGTTCAGGCCGTTGTCCGACAGAACGACCGTCGGCGCGCTGATCGCGAAGAAACCGGCAATGTTTGCCTGGCTTTCTATCACCAATTCGGTGGGCAACCCTCCGCTGAGCGGACGCGGATACAGTTTGATGATCTCGATACCATAATCACCGACAAGATCGTTGATGGCCGAGGCCAGTTGCTCGGTGACCTTGCTCGCCAGGACCTCTGCGTCGACATCCACGTCGACCTTCAGGTTACGGTCCAGCGTGATCCTTGCGGGAACCGTTTCACTCAGGCCGAGATTGGCAAAACCGGCCTCGGCGGTGACGGCGATCTTGCGCGTGACCGGGTCATAGGCTGGCCGGGTCACGATTGTCAGTTCAAGAATTGCCAGGTCGATCCGGTCCCCGGCATTCAGAACGCCGGACTGTCCCAGAGCATTGGCAAGGGCCTGCATGACCAGGTCTTCGGGATTGGCGCCCTTGGTGTCACACTCCGGCGCGCCGACCTTCGGGAATGCCTTGACGTCCAGGGTGCAGCGCAGGACGAAATTCGCCCGCAGGTCCAGCAGGTCCAGTTGCGCGATAAAGGGCAGCGACAGCACGAATGTAGTGTCATTCTGGGACAGGGTCGCCCCTCCCTCGTAGCGAAGGACCTCGCCGGACAGGCTGCGCGCAAGTTTGCGCGCCAACTCGTTCAGGCAATCGTCATCCTGCGTACCGGGACAGGACAGGGACAGCCTTGCATCGGCGGGATCCGCCCAATGCCGCCATTGCCGTTCGGCCCATTTCACGGCCTGGGTCCTTACCTGGTCCGCCGGGTCGTCACCGTCCGAAAAATCAAGGCTCAGGTCACCCGCGTCGATCAGGGTCGAATTCCACCCGAAATCCGCCTTCAGCGCCAGACGTTGATCCAGCCAGTCGAACTGGGCGACCATTTCCGCCCCGGTCACGGTGCCGTCGCGGACGTCGGGCCCGGTCAGGGCACCGCAGTCCGCATCGCGGCCCTTCAACCGGCAGGCGACATCCCCGCCCAGCGTGGCATCCAGCGTATGCCGGGTGCCATCCAGCACCGTCCCGCCCCCCTGGGCCAGGGCATCGTAAAGCTCGTCCAGCGAGAGCGCGCTGCCCAGCTCTTTGCTGACCTCATTCAGCGCAACCTCGGCCGCTGCTGCGGCCAGGGCCTGCGCGCAGGCGCGGAACTGGCTTTCCAGAGCGTCCAGCCCCGCATCGCCGCTGCCAAAGCGCACCATCCCGTCCAGTGAGACCACGCCCGTCGCCCAGAGCGTCCCCCCGGTCAGTTGACACGCCCCGTCGTCACCGCCGATCCGCCCAAGCAGGTCGGCCCCCATGACCTCGTAATCCGCGATCAGCTCCTCCAGCGAGACCTCGATCCGGGCGATCACGGCACAATCGGCCAGGTCCATCGAGCTGGCACAGGTTCCCTCGAAGCCAAGCTCGACGCCTTCAACCGATACCACCTCCTCGGGCAAAAGGGCCTCGACCTGGTCTTCGAGACAATCCCTGAGTTCACGAGAGGTCACCTCGCGGTTGCCCCCGTCTCCGGCCCAGACGAAGTCGAGGTTGATGTTCCGCCCGCAGACATTCAATTCTTCGGGCAAGGTCACATAGCAATCCGAAACCGGTGACCCGGCGCCGACGCCGGCCGCACTGCAAGCCCATTCGATCAGCTCTGGCCCGCGCAGCCGGATCGTACCTTCGCTGTTGACCGCACCGCCACAGATCTCTGGCAGGGCGACCAAAGTGCCCTTTTCGATGGTCTGCCCCAACTGAAGCAACGGCGCCGCCGTATTGCAGAAGTAATCCGCCCCCTCTTCAAGGGCCGCGCCGACATCTCTGGCCCAGTCTTGCCAGGGGCCGTCTTGCGCCAGCGCCATGTCCTGCAGGTCTCTCCAGGCATCCTGCGCCGCCCCGCTTGGATCGATCGAAATGTCTATGCCGCGCGTGGACAACCTGACACCGTGGATGCGGACACCGCGCGGCATCTGCGCGCTCAACGACCGCTCGATATAGGCGTAAAGTTCCGCATTCTCGGGCCTGTCCGACGGCAGGGTGAAATGCCCGTCACGCAGGGTAACCTCGATCAATCCTTCCACGCGGCGCAACCCGTCGAACAGCGGGCTGCGCGACGTCACCAGGACCTCAAGCTCAAAGACGTCGGTGTCCGCGCTGTCCTGGGTGACGCCCCGCAAGGCCAGTTGCCAGCTGCCGTCGACACTTGTCACGCTGACCTTGCCATCGACCACCAGCCAGGGATCGGGCTGCTCGGGCCTCAGGCAGAAATACCCCGACTGTCCGCGCATCGGCGCCGTCGAGCCGAAATCGACACGATGCACATAGGCGTTGAGGCAAGGTTCCCTGTTGCGACCGGACAGGTTCATGCCCTGGGGCGGCTTGCCCGGTTCGCCCACCTCGGTGAAGACAAGCAGTTCGTCGGGAACGCCACCCAATGCCGCACGCAGCAAATCCCCGGAATCGAAGGTGGGGGCCTTTACATGGACCAGTTCGATCCCCCGGTCCGACGGGACCAGATCGAACACATAGGCGCCCCGCAACTCGGGCAGGCCCAGATCATCGGTCAGCGACCGGAAGGCGCTGGCAGAAACGGAAATGCGCAGGCCGGTGACCACCTCTCCGCCGTGAGTCCGGCGAACCACCGACGCCTCGGCATGTTCAGAGAAAAGATCGCGCAATTCCGTTGCCGCGTCGATCTCTGCCACGCCCCGGGCAAACACCGGCGCGATCTGTGTCAACAGATCTTCTATCGCGGCTTCGGCAAGGGCCAGCGCGATGTCACGGGCCACCTTGTCCGCCTCTTCGAAAGAGGGGCAATCGGCGGCGGGTTCCGACATCGGCACGCTGAGACAGTAGGTCCTGTTCACTGGATCGGGCACGGCAAACCGCAGCTGCAGCCCGTGGTCGGGATCGAAACGGGCATCTTCCAGCGGCGCGAGGTTCAGCGCCCCGAAATCCTGCATCCTCAAGCCCGACGCCTGAACGATGCGCTTCAACTGGGCGGCGACCTTGTCGGGATCTGCCTCGATGCGCGCCTCGGCGACGGCCTTGCGCATTGCATCGCTCAGTTGCAGCCGCACCGCGTCAGGCGAGGTCTCCTCGCCGATGACGATGGTTTCGCTCAACCTGGCCGTCACTGTCGCGACGCCAAGGACCTGCTGCAATTGGTCTGCGCTCGTGGCGCGCTCACCGCAAATCGCCAGTTCCAGGTCCGCTTCGATCCGGATCGCCCAGGTGCCCTCCTCGACCGTCAAGCTTCGGGTCACGCCCTTGGACAGGATGCCCATGTCGAACCCCGGCAACCGATCGGGCCCACCCGTGGGTCCGCATTGGACCTCCTCTCCGGCAAGAGCCACCGCATTGTCGAGCAGCGCCGCCCCTTCAAGCACAATGGCCGCCGTGCTCAGACGGCCGATCAACCCGTCCCCCTTGTCACCCAAGGTCTTCAGCGCTGCCAGCACGCGGTTCGCCGCCGCGATCCTCTGGTCCTCTTCGTCGCCCAGCGCCTGGACCGCGATGTCCGACAATTCAGCCCCTGAAAGGACGGGCTCACCCCGTGCCACAAGGCTGCACAACGGCTCCAGCTCCTCCGCCCGTTTGCCGTCGATCAGCAAACCGACCTCGGCCAGCACCGCATCCCCCAGTTGCCTCGCAACAGAGCCGGCACGGTCAAGCCCCGGATCACTGATCCGGCACAGTCCGGCCAGGGCCTGGTCGACGCCTTCCGCGATCTCGGCAGGAATACGGATACGGTCCAAGGCAGTGCGCACGTCGTCGATCGCATCTTCCCGGATCGTCGCCAAAGCGCCCTCGACCAGCGCATCAAGGGCCGCCTTGCCCTCCTCGCCCAGCTTGTCCGAGGCCGCCTGCCAGTCAGCCAGGGTCCGATCCGGGTCCAACTTGCAGATCTCGGCGATCTGCGGAACATCGACGGCCTTTACGAACCTCTCCCAGGCCACCTGCATCCTGTCCCGAGCACATTCCGGACCAGTGCCCGGGGTGCCGGCGCGCGGGCATCCGGGCAAGGAACGCGGCGCGTCGGCAAGAGCCCTTTCCAACCGCAGGGCCGGGCCGGAGATGGCATCGCGGGCCTGGTCACACAGGGTGTCCAGTTGGTCGGTGACCGCCTGCGCTCCACATACCCGCGCCACGGCGGAGAGGCGTTCCGACATCAATCGCAGGCGTTGACGGTCAAGCCCGCCGCGTCGCGCATTCTCCGTGACATCGGCCGCTGCCATCAGGCGCGCGGCCTCGGCACAGGACTCCACTTCGGCGGGAATCGCCTCGACCTTGGCCAGCATCAGCCGCAGGGTCAGGATCCGGGCCTCGAACGCCTCTGTCAGCGCCGCCGTAAAGGCCGTGTCTTGCCGGGCGCTGGCCGTCACCTCTCGGGCCAGCGCGCCGAAAGCGCCGTTCAGGACCTCTCCCGCCTCCGCCTGCGCCGCCTCGGCCAGCCGTTCAAAGGCCGCGACACAAAGCGCTCCATCCACCCGGGTGGCGGCGATCATCTCGACTGGCAGTCGTTCGAGGCAGACGGCCTCAGTTACCGGCATCGAGAACAGTGTTTCGAGTTCAACGGCTTGCGCGTTCGCATAGGCAGCAGCAAATTGCATCGCAGCCTCTGCTCGGTCTTCCAGTGTCTTGTCCGGATCGACGACGACCTTCAGAGCGTTATTCATCTCACGGTAGTCAGGCTCCTGTCCCAACGCGTTACGCAATTGGGCAATCGCCGGTTCGCGCTCGATCTGCTGCAAGGCGCGCGCTATTCGGCGCAAGGCCCGGTCCGGGGCTTCGCTGCCCCGGTGTTTCATCCACTCACGCCCGATCCGAGACACCGCCTCAAATGCGGTCGGCGCGGCGCTCCGCCACCACAGTTCAACCTCACGCCGACTCTCATTGGTGCGCTCTTTCTCGGGAACGGTCGGAGGCGGCAGGCGCGTAGCCAGCGATACGCCCGCCACTTGGTGCAATTGCGCCGCGATTTCGGCCGACACCCGCCATGCACGGCGTTCGGCATCGATCAATCCCGACAGGCAGTCCGTACGCCCCAGCGCCTCCAGGGTCAGGGGCCCCTGCCCACAAAGATCCGCGACGAGCGGCAGGCTGGACTGCAGGTTCTGCATCTCCTGGAACAGGAACATAAGGTCCAGCGAGACCTCCTCTGTCCTCCGGATCATGTCAGGTCGTCCAAGCCCCGCCGCCAGGGCCTGCGTCGAGGCGCGAATGGCCGCGATATCCGCGCCTCCCGTGCTTTGTGCAGAAACGGGGGGGACCGGGGCCGCGAACAGGAAGGCACCACAAAGGACGGCACGCGCCATCCGGCGCCAAGTGTCACTTAAAGACAATTTTTCCTCCCTTGGTGGTGATCTCACGTTCCTTGGTTCCACAGGGGCTGTATTGCTGACCATCCTTGCACCGTTGCAACGTGCAGATATCCAGTGGCGCAAGCCCCTGTTCGTCCGTGCTTGCCAGGCTGATCACGTCGTCGACCGTCATGCAGAACGGCGCGGGCGACCAGAACAGGTCGCCGAACTTCAGGCCCATCCGAATGGTGACCAGGCTGCTGCCACGGTCCGCCACCATCTCTTCGAACACGGGTGTGTTCGCCAGGAAAGGCGTCAGCTCCAGCGGGCCATTGTTGCCGATGAACAGGGCGGCGGACAGCAGGCCGGCCCCGCCGCCTCCGGTTTGCACCGATGTACGGTACTTGACCGGGGCCTGGTCCCTGGTTGCCGACAGTTGCGCCTCGCAGCGCTCCGTGTCGAAACTGGCCCCCATCGCACAGCCCGCCTTGTCCGGCACGGCAACACGCAGCCCCAGGGACATGCGCGCAAGGGCAGACTGCACGTCGGCCTTGTCGCTGAACACTTCGAAGGTGAACATCTGAAAGGGTTTCTTCTCGACACCGCTGTCGGCCCCGAGCTTCAGCGTGATCAGCACGGTCAGGATCACCAGCGCCCCGAACAAGCCGAACAGAAGGTCCATCATGGACATCCAGGCAAATCCGGCGCGCCGCCTGGGCATCTCAGTACTCCCTCTCGAAACGGTAGACCTTGTCGCCGTTTGACTCGAACACCATCGATGCCCGACAAGACGAGAATTGACGGGTTTGGTAATGCCCGCTGGACACGAGTGTCGCCTCGCAGGGCGCCGCATGGACGGCAGGCACATGCAGCGTAAAGCCCATGCAAGGCGCTGCATCGCCCGCCGCCCAGACCGAGAAGGCGACCGGCAAATCATCCCCGTCCGTGCCGAAATGCTCTGGCGCGCTGCGCAATGTGCGCACCTGGAAATCCAAGGACACACATGCCTTTGTTGGTGCTTCGATGCTTGGCGCCTGTCCCAACCGGCTGGCCGCCCCATCGAGGTACACGACCACCAAGTTTTCCATGTCCTTGGGATCGGCGGTAGAGGTCGCCGTCGCCCGTGCGGTCGGTGTCGCCGGCTCCCGGTCGCCGCTCTCAAGGATCTTGCGGTGCGGAGTCAGCGTCACCTTGGCCTTGCGGTCCGTGAGGGCAGCCATGAAGATCATCAGGATGATCGCCCCGCCCAGGGCACAGGTTACCGTATCCAACGTGGAGAGGCCGAAGATTTCCGGCCTGCTCCGGGGGCGTTCGAGATGGCGGAAATCGGACATGGCGGCCTCGTGGATCACTCGCCGTTCTGGTCAAAGAACTGCTGTTCGGGCGCCGGACCCGGCGTGTTCACCAGGGCATAGGGCACGTCTCGCATGTCCCGATCGACCATGCGGTCGATCAGCAGGTTGGAGAGACTGCGGCGCGCCTTGTCGACGACCTCTCGCACCCCGGATTCCGACCGGACCAGCGCCCAGTAGAGGAGCGCGGAACACAAGAGAGCCATCGAGGTCGTGTCGAAGGCCACGCCCAACCCGTCAACGACAAGCTGGATCTTTTCCTCGAACTCGCTCGCCTCGCCGTCCGCTGATCCGGAGAACAGACCTTTGGCACGGACAAGGCTGGCGCTGATCCCGTAGATGGTGCCCAGGAAACCGACGGTCGGCATCAACCACATCAGGTAATGTCCGGTCTCCAACCTGTCGGACAGATCGTTGCCATATTCATAGACCGCAACCCGCATGCGCTTTTCCGCGTCGCCGACACGGCCCGTGTGCGCTCCGGCCTTGAGCACGTCGAGGATGAGATCCAACGGCCCGACCAACTTGCGATTCCGGGTTGCGCCCAGCAACTTGTCCCGCACCGAGGACACTGTTGCGTTGAACCGCGCGGTCTTGGAGTTCTCGACGGTGAACGGGTCCAGCCGCAACAGGTTGGTCGGGTAGATCGGCTCGCTGCTGTTGCGGTTGTCGCCTTGCACGATGAAGCTGATCGGATGTTGCGCAACGCGCGGGTCACGCTGTTCAAAGCCGTTCTCGTCCTCGCTCAGCCGAAAGTTCAGATCGACGTTGTATTCATCAACCTCCGGCCAGGACTCGCTTTCGATCCTGCGGAAAAGGCGATTGCGGCGCAGGATTCCCATCGCGATGATCAGCAGCAGCAGGGTGAATTTCTGCACCGGCCCGACATCCGGAGAGATTGCCGCCATGAAACTCATCGGGTGGTCCCGCCACTTGCACGGAACGTAAGTCGGTTTCTCGCCGCTCGAGGCCCCCGGGCCCGGTGTGTCCGGATCCCAGCCGAACGCCGCGATCAACATGGGTTGGCCGGGCTTCGCATCCGGTTTTGGGATCGGCAGTTCCCCGTCCGTGATCGCGCAGGCGGGCGGAATGGCACCAACGGTCCGGCCGGCATATTCCCGGAAAGACAATGCCGCATTGCGATTGCGCATCACGACGTATTGCGTTTTCGTTTCGCCCTGCTCACTGGCCGGCTGGACATCGACCTGCTTGGTCAACCACTCGATTTGAAGACCGGTTGCCGCTTCGGGTCGATAGGCGGTCAGAAAAAACAGCAGGAATAGCGCAAATACCCACGACACCGCGATTGCCGGAATCGCAAAGAACAATGAATTCGCGCGAAGATATTTCTGCAAGCGCTTGTCAAACGTGGAATTGGCGCGCCTGCGCGACTCTTCATAGGTTCTTTCAAACACATGCCTCTCCCTGCGCTATCCGCAGACTGTGAAAATCCTTCCGATCTATGGCCGCAACACGATTTGGCCGAACTGGAAACGCAAGTCGGGTCGTCAATCTATAAGGGATTGCGCAGCCGCCAGCCTGCCGGCCAGTCCCCCGGGTCCGGGTCCGGCGGTCAATTCAGACGCAACCCCAATGGTTCAAGAAGGGCGTCGATCCCCGGCGGAGGATCGGATTCATCGGGGCCGGGTTCGTCCACGCCAGTGGGTCCGACAAGAACGGACACCTCGACGACCTCGCATCTCTGCAATACCGGATTGTTGCCTGCCTCGCGGATCGCGGCCAGCAACCTGTCCATATCGGCATTGGACAGCCTGAGACATCCATGCGTTGCCCGCAGCTTGCCCGACGAGGACAGATCGCCCCCATGTATCAGCAACCCCGTACGCCCGTTGCCTTCTGCAACCTTCGCATCCCCGGACTCGGGTTTCAGCACCAGCGCACCATTGGGTCCGTAGCTGCGGTCGGTATAGGCAGTTCCGGACCCGGTCGACACCATGCGGGGCACGGAATAGCCACCTTCCGGCGTATCGCCAAAAGGCAACACCGGGCTGCGCGCAGGGTTTCCCTCTTGGGCCGCGCGACCATTGTCAGCTTTTCCGTAAACGGTCAGATCCTCGGTGAGCGTCTCACCATTCGCACGCTTCAACCTCAGGATACCCGCTTGCCAGCGATCCGCAGGCAAATTCACTTCGATCACCAGATCGGTGGAATTGGCCATCCCGCTGCGCGGGAGCAAAGCACCAATCACCCCACCGAATAAAACCCAACGCCTTGTTATCATGGAATCCCCCGAGTCCATCATATATCGATCAATAAGAAAATAACTTCGATTCGCATCAAACACTCTGACAACCATAGCACGACCATCAGTTCCAACAGAGTATTTTTACGAAACTCATGAGGCGGGACACTGCCAGCGCCTGAATATCCCCAAAAGTGACCAGACAAGCGGTTGCGCGCCGCGCATATTTCGGAACGACCGCAAGGTGGCGGCCTTTGAAATCCGCACCCCCCGCCTTGCCATCGCTACGCGCCGGCGCAGCGAATGGCGCCGCTTTGAGATATTCGCCTCAGGGGGCGAGTGCCCAGTGCACCCACCCTTTCGGCGCCACGTCATGCTCCCTTGCCGCGCACGCCGCCTCCTGAACAACCGGGCGGCCAAAGGCCCGGCTGTTGGCTATGACTTTGCATAAAAGGCGCAGAACGACCACGCGCCCGGTCACACGCCACAAGACATCGGCGACGCGGGCATTTCATTCGGGCGCCGTGTCGGTCCGAAGAAAACCAGCCCACGCTCACTGCGTGGGCTGGTTCATCGGCACAGGCCAGAAAACGGCCTCCACGGAAACACATTAAGGGTAGAGGCTGGTTCAGAGCGATCCGGTCGCGTTCAGGCAGTCGCCCGCCATGAGCGCCTGCGCCTCGTCGATCAGGGCCTGTCCATCCAGGCCCTTTTCCGCCAGATCAGCGACCCAACCATCATAGACCGGCTGAACGAGCTCGCGCCATTCGGCGGCATCCGCCTCGGAAATCGTGACGATGTTGTTGCCCATGTCCACGGCAACGGCACGGGCCGGCGCGTCCGCATCCGCCTGTGTGCCTCCGGCAAAAACCGAAAATTCCAGCCCGGAATTCTCGTCGATCACCTTTTGCAGGTCCTCAGGCATGGAGGCATAGACATCGGGGTTCATCGCCAGAACGAAGGTCAGTGTATAAAGCGCCGGGCCTTCGAACTCGGTGTGGTTTTTCACGAGCTCGGGCACTTTGAGGGCCGAGGTGACCTCCCAGGGAATCGTTGTCCCGTCGATCACGCCCTTGGACAGGGCTTCGGACACCGCCGGCACCGGCATCCCGACCGGCTCTGCCCCGGCCAGTTCGAGCAGCTGGTTGACCAGCCGCGAGCCGCCACGGATCTTCATTCCTTCCAGGTCCGCCGGGGTCTTGACCGGCGCGTTGGTGTGAAACGCACCCGGGCCATGAACCCAGGTTCCCAGCATCTTGACGTCCGAGAACTCGCCATCCTTCATGGCGGAGTCGTACATCTTCCAGTAGGCACAGGAGGCTGCACGGGCATCCGAAACCATGAAGGGCAGTTCAAAGACCTCGGTGCTTGGAAAACGCCCCGGCGTGTAGCCCACAACCGTCCAGATGATATCGGCCACCCCGTCGACCGCCTGGTCGTAGAGCTCCGGCGGAGCGCCCCCCAATTGCATCGAGGGATAATGCTCGATGGCGATACGACCATCCGAGGCCGCTTCGATTTTTTCGATCCAGGGCAGCAGGATTTGCGCCGGCACCGCCGCCTGCTGCGGCAGCATCTGGTGCAGGTTCAGTGTCACTTCCTGCGCCGCCGCCGGCCCGGCAAGGGCCATGAAGGCGCCAAGGCACAGCGCTCGTCCCGAGCATTGCTTAATGAAAGACATGGTTTCCTCCGCTGTTGTCTTCTTGGTGCTGTTATCCGGTTATCCCTGAACGTCCGGCAGATGCACGATCACTCCATCCAGTGCCTCGCTCAGGGCGATCTGGCAGGACAGGCGCGAAGTGTCGCGCACTTCGCCCTCGGCAAAGTCCAGCATGTCATCCTCGGCATCATCGCGGCGCCCGACACGGTCCGTCCAGGCGTCATCGACGTAGCAATGGCAGGTGGCGCAGGCCATCGCACCGCCGCATTCCGCGATGATCTCGTTTATGCCGTTGTCGCGTGCTGCCTGCATGATCGAGGTTCCGGGGGCCGCGCCCACGGTCCGGCGGTTGCCATCGGGATGCACAAAGGTGATTTCAACCATTCTCTTGCCTTTCTCAGTTCAGCGTGACCGGCAGGTTCAACGGGCCGCGAAACCCGAACCCGTGCCAGATCACCTTTTCGTCGGGCACCAGTTCCATGTTCGGAAAGCGCTCGAAGATCATCGGAAGCATGATCTCGCCCACCGTCTTGCGCGCGACCTGCGCGCCCGAGCAGTGATGCGGGCCGCTGCCAAAGGCCTGATGCGGTGCCTTCTTGCGGAACACGTCGAACAGGTGCCCATTCTCGAACAGGTCTTCGTCGTGGTTGGCCGAAGCCTGGATCGTCATCAGGGTCACGCCCTCGGGAATGTCGATGCCGTCGATCTGATGTGCCTCCGTGACGCGGCGCGACGAGGCCTGGATCGGTGCAACCCAGCGCACGCCCTCCTCGAAGGCGTCGCTCCAGGCCTCTGTCCGCTTCACCTCTTCCAGCTGCTCCGGGTTACTGAGCAACCCGTAGAGAATCGTGGCCAGCGCGTCGCGCGGCTCGTTTATGCCGCCGCCGATGGCGATCTTGATGTTGGAATGAATCTGCCCGATCGGCAACGGGTTGGCCGCGTTCAGCATGATCGAGAAAGCCGAGTTGTTGGGCTCTGCCCTGTGGCGCGCCTCGATCCGATCGAAATAGGCGTTCATCTCGGCGTTGGCGGCATCGCTCTTGGCAAAGGGGTCCTCGGCAAAGCCGAAATTGCCCGCCCCGTCGATCAGGGTCTGCGACCAGCGCATCATGTCGGCGTCGCTGGCCTCGTCGAGGCCGAGGATATGCGCGAGGATGCGCGCCGCAACCGGACCGCAAAGATCGGTGAACAGGTCTACCCTCTCACCGCGGGGAAGGCGATCGAGATAGTCCGACGCGATCTTTCGATACAATTCTGCCCAGTCGGACTTGATCACCTTGGGTGACAGGGCCTTTTGCATCGCCATGCGCTCGGCCCGGTGTTCGGGGCCGTCCTTGCGCATCAACGTATGGGCCTGAAAGGCACGCTGCATCGGTGTCACGGGATCGTCCGAGCTGTAAAGCTCGGCGTTGTCCTTCACCATCCTGGTGTGTTTGGCCTTGGTCAGCATGATCCGCCGCGCTGCGGGGACCTCGACGATCGGTGTCTCCAGGCGCATGCGCCGGTAGATCGAATAGGGATCGCGGGCGAGATCGGCCAGCGAGACCGCTTCGTTGATTGGTGCTTGTGCCATGCCCCTCCTCCCAAGATTGCACAGTCGATGCCGCTTAATGCCCCTGCGGCTTTCATCCATCAACAAGATGGAATAGATCATTACGATCAAAAAATTCGATCCGGTTACACCATGCAGACGCCACGAGACCCCCTGTCCGTCGATTTTCGCACCCTGCAAATGCTGTTGCGGGTATATGCCCTGCGGTCCTTCACCCGCGCCGCCGAGGAGCTTGGCGTCAACCAGTCGGCGGTCAGCTACACCATCGAGAAGCTGCGAGGCGTTTTCCACGATCCGCTGTTCGTGCGGCAAGGCCGCGCCATCCATCCGACGCCGCGTTGCGAGGAAATCGTGCAGGAGGCGGCGCGGCTGGTTGGCGAGTTCCGCCAGCTTGCGGCTCCGGTGGATTTCGACCCGGCGACATCGCAGCAGCGCTTTACCCTGGCATGCAATTATTACGAACGTGTCCTTTGGGTGCCACAGATCGTTCATACCATCCGCGCACAGGCGCCGGGCATCACCTTGGACATTATTGACGCGTCGGACATCGGCCACGAACGGCTGTTGAACCGCGAGGCGGACCTCCTGATCGGCCCTTTCGAAAGAGACGACCCGGATTTCTACCGCCGCCGTCTGTACCACGAGCGCTACGTCTGCTTGATGAACCGGGATCATCCCGCGGCGGGCACCAGCCTCGACATGAAAACCTACCTGTCGCTGCTGCACGTCGTGGTCACCTACGGTGGTCGCTGGACGTCTCGCTATCTGGTCGACCTGAAAGAGCTGGGGCATGCGTTGAAGATCGGCCTGCGCGTGCCCAGCCCGGCAGGACTGGAGCAGCTGGTTTCAGGTTCAGATCTGGTGGCAACAGTGCCGCAGCGTCTTTCAAAGGTTCTCGGCCACTCGGTGCAGGTCTCCGAGTTCCCGCTGGCCACCCGTATTTCCATCGATCTCGTCTGGACCGCGCCGCACCACCGTTCGGCACCGCATATCTGGCTCAGGGAGCTGATCCACAGGGTCGTCCAGGCATCGCTTTGAGGTCAGGGCACATGGCCGCCCGACCGGTCCGTTGGTCGATTCGGAATGGATGTTTCGCCCGCTCCGCGCCGGTGACCTCCTAGCGCGCGCCGGCGCCCAGCCGCCGCGAGATGTCCGCCGCCATGGCGACAAGCCGCTCGCGGCACTCCTCGGCCGTGGCGACAGAAGTGCCGGTCAGCCGGTGGATGAAGGGAATGGTGACCGCAGCCGTGACCTTCCCGGAAAAATCGAAGATCGGGGCCGAGATGTTCTGAACCCCTGCGATGGTCAACGAGGGTGACTCGCAATAGCCCATCTTTCGCACGTCCGGCAGATCCTTAACGAAAGCACTGTATTTATCTGCGGGTTCGCGGCCGACTTCGGCGATCAGTGCCTCCAGCGCCGGTTTGTCCATCCAGGCAGCCAGCACCCTCCCAGAGGCGGTGTCGTAGATCGGGATATGCGCCCCCAGCCGGACCGAGGTAATGTTGATGTCCTGGCAATCCACCTGCGCAATCACCAGCACCCGCCCCGTATGGATGATGCCAAGATGGATCGACTGGTTCAGCTGGTCCGCCAGCCGCTGCATCGCATCCCCGGCGATCGAAGTGAGGCGCCGGATCGGCGGGTGCCTGTGGGCCACCTCGAACATCTTCGTGGTGAGCTGGTAACGGTCGTAATCAGCGTTCAGTTCGACATAACCGCGTTGGCGCAGGACCATCAGCATCCGGAAAATCTCCGGGGTGGTCCGGCCCAGCTGCTTGGCGATCTCCACCTGGGTCAGCCCCTCTGCCTCGGAGGCGAGCAGTTCGAGTATGTCCAGCCCCTTGGAAAGCGCCGGGGCACGGTATTTCTCCTCTTCGGGCCGCTCTTCTGTCGTGCTGGTCATCCTGCCCCCGGGCGTTTCCATGCCGATGTGCTCCGGCGTTTATACCTAGTGCGGCGCTGCGCTGACAACATGGCAGACCGCGCCTCTATTAAATATAAAATCCTCTTTCACTTGTGAAGTCTCCGCGCTATTCTGGCGCAAACAGGAGGAAAACCTTGACCGAAGCCTGCACCCTGAAAGGCATGACCTGGTCCGACCCGCGCGGATACGATCCGCTTGTCGCCGCCAGCGCCGCCTTCCAAGAGCGTTACCCGCATGTGACCATCACCTGGGACAAGCGATCCCTCCAGGGGTTCGAAAGCACCCCGGTCGAGGAACTGGCGCAGGCCTATGACCTGATGATCATCGACCATCCGCATGTTGGCGAGGTGGTGGCCGACGGCTGCCTGCTGCCGATCGACAGACACGGCGCCCCCGAGGTGCTGGCGCGGCTGGAGGCGGAAACCGTCGGCAAGAGCTATCACAGCTATTTCTACGGCGGGCACCAATGGGCGCTGCCGGTCGATGCCGCCTGCCAGGTGCAGGCGATCCGCCCCGACCTGCGCCCCACCCCGGCCACACGCCTGACAGAAGTCATGGCCGAGGCCCGCGACGGCCGCGTGCTCTGGCCCCTGCGCCCGCCGCATGTGCTGATGTCCTTCTTTACCCTCATGGCCAATATCGGCAGCGCATTCCCGGTGACATGCGGCCTGCCCATCGACCGCGCCGCGGCAAAGCGCACACTGGAGGCGATGCAGGCCCTGGCGGACCTCGTGGACCCGGCCTGTCACGGCATGGACCCGATCGCCGCACTGGATGCGCTGAGCGAGGGGGATCGCTTTGCGCTGATCCCCTACACATACCTCTACGCACCCTATGCAAAGGACGACTACCGCCCGAATATCGTCACCTACCACGACATCCCGGCAGAGGGAGAGAGCGGCCCGCTCGGCTCGGCGCTTGGCGGCACCGGCCTTGCCGTCTCGGCCCGCACGACACACCCGGAGATCTGCACGGAATTCGCGCTCTGGGTCGCTTCGGCAGAGGTGCAGCGCGGGCTTTACACCGCGAACAACGGCCAGCCCGGCAATGCTTTTGCCTGGGCGGACCCGCGGGTCAACGCCCGCTTCGGCAAGGCCTATCACCAGACCCGGATGAGTCACGAAGCTGCCTGGCTGCGGCCCCGGCACAAGGGCTACATGGGGTTCCAGGAAGCGGCCTCGCACATCATCCTGGATGCCCTGACCGGAAAGTGCGCCCACGAGGTCGCCCTTGACGCGCTGCAATCCCGTTTCACCGAGAGTTTCGACGGATGACCGACATGTTGCCCCTCGACGGTCTCAAGGTCCTCGACTTCTCGCAATTCCTGGCCGGGCCCTACTGTGCCCTGAAACTCGCCGACCTCGGCGCCGACGTGGTCAAGGTGGAACGCGCCGGCATGGGCGACCTGTCGCGCTATCTCTACCTGACCGATACGAAGATCGGTGGCGAAAGCACGATCTTCCACGCCATCAACCGCAACAAGCGCTCGCTCGCGGTGGATCTGAAATCGGCGGCCGACCGCGACAAGCTCTGGACGCTGGTGCGCGAGGCAGACGTGGTGCTGCAGAACTTCCGCCCCGGGGTGATGAAACGGCTGGGCTTTGGCTACGAGGCGGTGAAGGCCGTCAATCCGACAGTGGTTTACGGCACTGTAACCGGCTACGGCTCCGACGGGCCTTGGGTCGATCTTCCGGGGCAGGACCTGTTGGCACAGGCGCGGTCCGGCGTCATGTGGCTGTCCGGGGCGCGTGATGACGGGCCGGTTGCGATGGGCCTGCCGATTGCCGATGTGCTGGCTGGGGCCTCGCTGACGCAGGGGGTGCTGGCTCTTCTATATCGCCGTGCCGTGAAAGGCATCGGCGGACAGGTGGAAACCTCGCTGATCGAGGTGCTGGCCGATCTCCAGTTCGAGCTTCTGACCACCTGGCTGAACGACGGCCACCGCACGCCGACACGCTCGGCCAACAACCCGGCTCATGCCTATCTTGCCGCGCCCTACGGCGTCTACGAGACGGCGGACGGGCATGTGGCCATTGCCATGGGCAAGCTGGACCTGTTGGCGCAGATCACCGGGCTCGACCCGGAGATCGCCGGGCGTGACGCCTTTGCCTGCCGGGACGAGATCAAGGCCGGATTGGCTGCGCGCCTGAAGACGGCGGAGACGGATCACTGGATGGCGAAATTCGTCGAGGCCGACATCTGGGCCGCACCGGTGATGGACTGGGATGGCGTCGTTGAAAGCGGTGTCCTGCAAACGCTGGAGATGGTGCAGCCAATCTCGCGAGGGGAAGAGGTCAACATGCAGACAACCCGCCTGCCGATCCGCATCGACGGAGTTCGCCCCGCCTCCACCACCGCCGCCCCTGAACTGGGCGACGCCAACGCCCTGCTCGACTCCGGCTGGTAGGTTCGCGGGACAAAAAAACGGGCCCGAGGGCCCGTTTCAATCCTACTCCTCCCTGAAAGCCCGGTCACGCGGCAGCTTCGGCCTTCTCGTTGACAAGGTAGTCCATCAGGCGTTCCGGGCTGGACTCGCCGTAGGGGTCTTCGCCGTGGTTGTCGGAAATGCCCGGCTCTTCGAACCAGGCTTCGACCACGCCGTCGTTGATGATCGCCGCATAGCGCCAGGACCGCATCCCGAAGCCGAGGTTGTCCTTCCGGACCAGCATCCCGACGCGGCGGGAAAACTCACCGGACCCATCGGGGATGACCTTGACCGACTCGAGGTTCTGCGACTTGGCCCACTGATTCATCACGAAGCTGTCGTTGACCGACATGCAGTAGATCTCGTCAATGCCGAGGTCACGGAAGGCCTGGGCGTTCTTCTCGAATCCCGGCAGCTGGTAGGTCGAGCAAGTGGGCGTAAAGGCCCCCGGCAGCGAAAAGAGGATGACCCGCTTGCCCTTGAAATAATCGGCAGTGGTCATGTCCTGCCAACGAAATGGATTCGGGCCTTCGATGGCATCGTCACGCACGCGCGTGTGGAAGGTGACGTCGGGCAGGGAAGCACCGGCTTTCATGGTACAAGTCCTTTCGATTGGGAGGATTTTCGGATCATGCCCATAGAAGGGACAGGCCCGGAGTGCAATCCGGCACGCGAGGTAAATGGCCCGGCTGAACGCAGACCCGCTATGCATGCACAGGCTTTGATCCGGCGCCCGTTTCGACGCCATTCCCTGGCCCATAAACCCACATGAAAAAGGGCGCCACGGCGGGCGCCCTTGTCCGGTCCGTTGCAACGGCGTTCAGTCGTCGGCCACGCAGACCTGACGCTGTTCGCCCAGCTTCTCGATCCCCAGACGGACCTTGTCGCCAGCCTTGAGATATTTCGGCGGGGTGAAGCCCAGGCCCACGCCCGGAGGTGTCCCCGTCGAGATGATGTCGCCCGGTTCCAGCGTGAAGAACTGCGACAGGTAGGAAATTAGGAAGGGCACCCGGTAGACCATTGTCGCGGTCGACCCATCCTGCATCCGCTCGCCGTTCACGTCGAGCCACATGTGCAGCTTGTCGAAGTCGCCAACCTCGTCCGGCGTCACCAGCCAGGGACCGGTGGGGCCGAAGTTGTCCGAGGACTTGCCCTTGGACCACTGGCCCGACCGCTCGATCTGGTAGGCGCGTTCCGAAACGTCGTTGATCACGCAGAATCCGGCGACGTGGTCCATGGCGTTGGCCTCGTCGACGTATTTGGCCTTTTTGCCGATGACAAAGCCCAACTCCACTTCCCAGTCGGTCTTTTCCGAACCGCGCGGGATGATGATCGGATCATTCGGGCCGCAGATGGCCGAGGTGTACTTGGCAAAGATCACCGGTTCGGGCGGCACTTCCAGCCCGCTTTCGGCGGCATGGTCGGCATAGTTCAGGCCGATGCAGATGAACTTGCCGGTGCGCCCGACGCAGGCCCCGAGACGCGGCGTGCCCTCGACCTTCGGCAAACTTGCCGGGTCGATCGCCTTCAGCGCGTCCAGCCGGGTCAGCGCGTCGCCCGCGATGTCGTCCACATGGGCCGACAGGTCACGCAGCGTGCCGTCCTCTTCGACCAGCGCGGGTTTTTCCGCGCCGCGCTCTCCGTATCGTGCAAATTTCATGGGGGAACTCCCTAGTTTCCGGTTCAGGCGGTCCAGCCGCCGTCGATGACGTGGACCTGCCCCGTGGTGAACCCGCTCTCATCCGCCGCCAGGTAGGCGACCAGTGCGGCGATCTCCTCGGGCTTGCCAATGCGGCCCATGGGCTGACGCCCGATAAAGGTCTTGAGCGCGGCATCGTAGTCGCCGGTCGCCCGCAGTCGGTCATGCAGCGAGGGGCTATCCACGGTACCGGGCGCGATGGCGTTGCAGCGGATGCCTTGGGTGACGTAGTCATTCGCGATGGCCAGCGTCATGCCCGCCACGGCCGCCTTGGAGGCCGAATAGACGAAACGGTTGACCGGGCCGGTCACGGGCCCCGCCACCGAGCTCATGTTGATGATCGAACCGCTTTTCTGCTCCAGCATCGCGGGCAGGAAGGCGCGGATCATGCGGTACTGTGCCTTGGCGTTGAGATCGAAAGCGAAATCCCACTCGTCCTCGGTCGACTCGAGGATGGTGCCGTTGTGCACAATCCCCGCGCAGTTGAAGAGCACGTCCGCCGTGCCGACCTCTGCCGCGAAGGCTGTGATGGCCCCGGCGTCCAGCACGTCCAGCCGCCTGGCCTCGATCCCGTCGATCGCGTTCAGCTCGGCAAGTGCCGCCTCGTTGATATCGGTGGCGATCACCCGGCCACCCTCGGCCGCCAGCCGCTCTGCCGTCGCGCGGCCGATCCCCTGACCAGCGGCGGTGACGACGCAGGTCTTTCCTTTCAGTCTTTTCACGTTTGTCTCCTTCTCACGCAGCGGGCAGGCAGGCCGGCCCGATGGGCGCAAATGATTTGTAGGTCAGGATGAATTCCCTGTGGCCCATGGCCTCTGACTTGGTCTGTGCACCTGCGGCGGTCGCGACTACGAGGTCGCGGATCTCCTGTCCGACGGCCTCGATGCTGCGCACCCCTTCGATGATGTCGCCCGCGTTCACGTCCATGTCGTCGGACAGGGCGCGATAGGTCTCCGGGTTGGCACAGATCTTGATGACCGGCGAAATCGCCGATCCGACGACAGAGCCGCGCCCGGTGACGAAGAGCGACAGATGCGCGCCGCTGGCGATCATCTCGACGATCTCGGCATTGTCCGAGATGTTGGGAAAGCCGAAACGCACGTCGCCGTCCGGCACCACGTCCATCAGGTAGAGGCCCCCGCGCGGGGGAATGTCGCCCGGTTTGATCAGCCCGGAAATCGGCGAGTCGCCGGATTTGACATAGGCGCCAAGGCTCTTTTCCTCGATGGTCGAGAGCCCCCCGGCCGCGTTCCCCGCCGCGAAAGAGCCATAGCCCAGCGTCGCGTAATAGCGTTCCGCCTTCTGCACACTCTCGCGCAGGGCCTGGCCCAGTTCCGGCGTCACCGCGCGGTCTGCCATGATCTCCTCGCAGCCGATCAGTTCGCCGGTTTCTTCGAAGATGCAGGCGGCCCCCTCCTGCACCAGCATGTCGAATGCCTTACCCGCCGCCGGGTTGCCCGAAATGCCCGAGGTGCCGTCGGAACCGCCGCAGACCGTGCCGACGATCAGCTCGTCGATGCCCATCGGCACCCGCTGGATATCCGCGATCTCGCCCAAGGCGCCGCGCACCCAGTCGCGACCGGCCTCCACGGTTGAGGCCGTGCCGCCCGCCTTCTGGATCACCAGCGTCTTGACCGGACGACCGGACTCGGACACCGCCGTCGAGGCACGCACCTTGTCGAAACTCTCGCAGCCCAGCGAGACGAACAGCACCGCGCCCACGTTCGGATGGGTGCAGAGCCGATCCATCATGTTGGCGGCGTAGTCGTTCGGGAAACAGCCCGGAAAGCCGATCAGCTGCACGTCGTCGTCCGGGAACCCGGCGACGATTTTCGATGCCACGAAATGCGCACATTCCACAAGGTAGGCCACGACAACCGTGTTGCGGATGCCTTTGCGGCCATCGGCCCTGGGATAGCCTGTCAGGTCAGTCATTGTGCCACCCCCGCGCTGACGCCATCCGCATCCTGCAAGGCATGGGTCGGCGTATAATCGGAGCGGATATTGTGGACATGCACATGCTCTCCCGCCGCGATTGCCTGCGTCGCCACGCCGATCGGCATGCCGTATTTCAGGATCTTGTCGCCTTCCTCGATGTCGTGCCGCGCGATCTTGTGCGCCAGCGGGATCAGGCGCGAGAGCGTCACGGGACCGACTTCAAGCGCAACCTCCAGCCCCTCGGGCGCGACCTGACGCGCGACAAGTACGTTGTCCGTCTCGTGCAACAACAGAAACGGACCGCTCACGATTTCATCTCCACCATGTAGATGTGATCGGCCACCAAGGCCGTTTCACCGCTGTGTTTCAGAACGGTCAACCGTTCCGAAACGCGGCCATAGCCCGGACGTTTCTCCATCACTTCCTTGCCGATGATCTCGACCTTGCTGCGGATCGTATCGCCGATGAAGACCGGCGTGATGAAACGCATCCGGTCATAGCCATAGGAAAAGGCCACCGGGTTGATGATCGTCGCGGTCAGGCCGACCCCGATGGTAAAGACCATGGTGCCATGCGCGATCCGCTTGCCGAAGGGCAGCGTCTTGCAGAATTCCTCGTCCAGGTGATGCGGAAAGAAGTCGCCGGAATGGCCCGCATGGACAACGAAATCGGTCTCGGTGATGGTCCGGCCCACGGTCTCGCGGCCCTCGCCGATCTCGTAGTCCTCGTAGTATTTGACCTGCTCAAGCATCAGGTGCCTCCTTGATCGGGTGCATGGGCCGGGCAGAGCTTTCATAGGCTGCCTCGACCAGTGCCATAGTGTGCCAGGCGTCTTCGGCGGAGCCTTCGAGCCTGTCGTCCAGCCCCGCGACAAAGCGCTGAACCTGGGCGAACCGCCCGTGGAAGGCGGCGATGAACCAGTTGCCTTGCAGGTCCACCTGTTCCCAATCGCCGCCGGTATTCAGCCACAGCTCGTCCGGCTCGCCGTTGGGATAATCCAGGTTCACGCCGAGCTTCATGTAAGCCGCGCCCTTGGTGCCGCAGATGCGGAACTCGCAGGCCTGGAACTTGCGCCCGAAACTGTGGTTGTGGTTGATCGACAGGGCACAGCGCGCCTTGTCGCCATAGTCCAGCATCATCGCCGTGCGGGTGTTGGACACGGTCGAGGACGGGTGCCCCATGGTGCGGGCATGGACGCCCTGCGGGTTGCCCATCAGGTCACGCACGAAGTCCAGGTAGTGGATCGAGTGCAACAGGATTTCGACCCGCGGCAGATCGGCCAGGAACTCCCAGAGATGCCAGGGCGTGTCGAGCGCCAGCCAGGCATCAAAATCGACGATCTCGCCCAATAGACCGCGCGCCACCGCATCCTTGAGCGCCAGGCTCATCGGGGCAAAGCGCAGCTGGAAGTTCACCGCCGCCTTGATGCCCTTGCGGCGCAGGATGCGGATGATCGCATCGGCCTCGGCCAGATCGGACCCCAGCGGTTTCTGGATGATCGCCACGGCCCCATCGGGCAGGGCTTCGAGGATGCCGGGGATCGCCACGGGCGGCACGGCGAGGTCATAGACCGCGTCCCCCTGCCCCACGGCCTCCTCCATCGAGGCAAGCGCCTTGGTGCCCCATGCCTCGGCGACCTCGACCGCCTTTGCGCTGTCGGGATCGAATATCCCCGCCACCGGCACGCCAAGATCGCGATAGGCCGGCAGATGCGCATCGGTCACGATGGACCCTGCGCCAAAAATCACCACAGGTTTCGGGCTCTCCGGCATCTCGACGCTCTGCCGCAGTTGAGCCAGGTCAGTCATGGTGAAACACCTCTTCCATCTCGGCCCACCACTCACCTTCGCCCCGCGTATCCAGCGGGCGTTGCAGTGGCTTGTTGATCGCCCACCAGTCCTGCGTGACCGGATCGGCGGCCATCTTTGCCATGTCCGCCGCGAAATCCTCGCCCACGTATTCGAAGTAGGAGAACATCAGGTTCTCCGGCTCCTTGAGAAAGATCGAGTAGTTGCGGATGTTGCAGGCGGTGATCATCTCCAGCACCTGCGGCCAGACCTCGGCGTGCAGTTTCTTGTATTCCGCGATGGCCTCGGCCCCGATGCCGATCAGTTGCCCGTGTCTCTGCATGCTATTCCTCCCGGATCTCGATGCCGCTGCCCTCCGCGGTCTGCGCGGAGAGCCGGTCCATGTCCCAGTCGATCCCCAGCCCCGCGCCGGTTGGTGCCAGCGCCAGGCCACCGTCCCGCGCCATCGGCGCGGCCACATCGTCAAGCTGGGGGATGTATTCCAGCCAGGGCGCGTTCGGCACCGCGCAGACAAGGCTGACGTGCAGTTCCATCAGGAAATGCGGGCAGATGGCGATGTTATGCGCCTCGGCCATATGCGCGATCTTGAGCCACGGGGTGATGCCGCCCACACGGGCCACATCCGCCTGAACGATGCCGCAGGCCCCCTGCGCTATGTAATCGGCGAACTGGCCGGGGCTGTAGAGGCTCTCCCCCACCGCCACCGGCACCCGCGTTCCGGCCTGTAGCCGGGCGTGTCCCGCGATGTCGTCCGAGGGCAAGGGTTCCTCGAACCAGCCGATGTTCAGCGCCTCCAGCATCGGCGCGCGCCGCAGCGCCTCGGCCGCGGTCATCGACTGGTTGGCGTCGGTCATGATCTCGTAGTCATCGCCAAGGGCCTCGCGCACGGCGCCAAGCCGCGCCGCATCCCCGGCCACGGTCGGCTTGCCGATCTTGACCTTGGAGCCGCGAAACCCCTGTGCCTGTGCCGACTGCGCATCCTCGACCAGCGCCTCCGGCGCGATATGCAGCCAGCCGCCTTCGGTCGTATACATCGGGACCGAGGTTTTCGCGCCGCCCGCCAGCAGGTGTAGCGGCAGGCCCGTCCGGCGACCCCGAAGATCCCAAAGCGCCGTGTCGATGGCTGCAAGGGCCAGCGACATGATCGGCCCCACCGCCGTCGCATGGGTCCAGAACAGCAGGTCGCGCCAGATCGCCTCGATCGCGTCCGCCTCCTGCCCCATCAGCCGGGGCAGCAGGGTATGTTCCAGCAGAGCCAGAACCGAGGGGCCGCCATCGCCGATGGTGTAGGAATAGCCCATGCCGCGGGCGCCGTCGGCGTCCGTCACTTCGACAAAAATCGTCTCCTGGCTCTTGAACGACTGGATGGCATCGGTGCGCAGGACCTTGGGCACAAGGTCCACCATGAAGGCGCGGGCGTGGGTGATCCGTGCCATGACTCAGCTCCTCAGCGCCGCGCCGCTCTCGGCGTCGAAGAGGTGGCACTTGTCCAGCATGACCTGGAAGGTCATCCGCTCGCCAGCCTCGACGGGGCGCGGATTCAGCATCTTGGCCTGCACCTCTGCCCCGGCCAGTTCGGCAAAGAGCAGGGTTTCCGTGCCCAGCGGTTCGGTCAGGTTCACGCGCATGTCGATCTGCGCCATATGCTCGGTCGGCGGCAGGGAATGGCCCACGGGCATGACGTTGTCCGCCCGCATCCCCAGTTGCACCGCCTGCCCTTCGCGTGCCTGGTAGCCTGGCGGAACCGGCACGGTGGTCCCGTCCTCCAGCACGACGGCGCCATCACGCACGACCCCGTTCAGCAGGTTCATCGGCGGCGAGCCGATGAAGGTCGCGACAAAGGTGTTCACCGGATTCTCGAACACGTCCAGCGGCGTGCCGATCTGCTCGATATGACCGTCACGCATGATCACGATCCGATCCGCCAGCGTCATCGCCTCGACCTGGTCGTGGGTGA